>CBDVCO010000099.1:0-6913 GCA_965372515.1 uncultured bacterium
GAAACCCTCTTTGAACTGCCTCACGTAAAAGTGGCTGATCAGCCTATGGATCAAGTACGGGGTTTATAATACCTCCTTCTCAGTAACCCAAGGCCGATAAGCCCGCTTCCAAGAAGGAGGTAGGTCGATGGCTCAGGTATTACGTGTTCGGAATCGTGTGAAAATGGCGCCTTCCAGAACTTTGTCTTGTCGCCGTTTCCGGTGCTCATTACCGTGTGGCCAAAGGCGTCGAAGTGCACTCTGTCCCATCCGGTGATCGCGACCTCATAGGCGTTTATCTGCCCGATGCTGTCAAAGAAGCCGGGGAAAGCGGTCATAAAGTCGCCTATGGGTGAGTCTGTAAGAGTCATGTCTCCCAGATAGAAATTGGTCCACGAGTTTAACGTGGGGTCGTTAAAAATACCGTGGTCCGGCAAAGGAGGATTGCCCCCTGTGCCGGAGTTCGGGTAAGAGATGCCGTCTACAATAATAGCGTCATCCGGATCAAAGCCCGGTATGGACGGGTCTGTAATAAGAGGCGCGCCTGTGGTCGGGGTAAACGATATGGTCCCCCCACTGCCCCAGAACGCGGCCGACAGATTTACATCGAAGATAGTGCCTTTGCTCCCTACATCTCCGATAACCCATAAGTCGAAGTCTGAATCAAATACCGTCCAGGTCTCTGTTACTGTGTCGTATGTCGCCTCGGGTATGTAGAGCTGGAGCGCCGGGTAGGCGGATGCCGTTCCGGCCGTAAGGACTATGAAGAGCGAGAACGCAAGCAGTCCTTTTAAGATCCTGGAACGCGACCTCGATAGGAACGAACCTTTAGAGATGTTAGAGTTGTTTTTCTTATCCGCCACAATCCTTCTCCACATTTTATTTGCGGTTATTCCTTCTCTTCCTCCAGTACGCAAGACCCAGCATACCGCTACCAAGAAGCAGGTAGGTGGAGGGCTCGGGAATAACACCTTCACTGTCACCTATCCAGCCGCTACCTTGGTCATCCCGACCTATGCTCTGGACATGAGCCGCGGTGTGAAAAGATCCCTTATTACTGCCTACGCTCCCGAAAGCAAAGGAGGTATCATGTAAACAGGCGCCGCAGGCACTGGTAATAGTGTATGTCGAGAAATCCCCTACACCGAAGTCTCCGTTACCCCAATCAAACCTGATATCAAAGTACCCGCCACCATCGGCCTTAAATGGCGCAATAACCAAGTGGTTGTTCACCGCTACGGTTGTAGCCGCTACGCCCCCTGAGTTAACGATCGTTAGATCGGTTGTGGTAAGATTGGGATCGAGATTAAAATACCAACCGCTGACCCACTCGGCATCCGTAAGGTTTAGGTCACTCATAACCAGCGTCACGGTACCCGCGTTGTCATCGGTGAATGTCGCTCTAAGCCAGGGAGGGGTCCCTTCCGGGCTGTCAGCCCCGCTGAACTCAATGTCCAGATCATAACTCACTACAGCATTTGCCGGTGAGGAGATAAAAGCTATCCCCAACATTATGGCAATTGTCGCCAGAAACGTCTTTAATACTCTCTTTCTTTTTTCCATCTTTTTTCTCCTTTTTATTTTTACGTCTTGTTATATTTTTTACAATTCGTCTATATGCTATATAAATAAAGCAAGTAGCGTGCCATAAAAGAGAGCTTTCTCTTGTCATTATAACTTATTGATTTATATAAGGAATTTTTACTTAGTGAGGAACTGAAAGAGTGGACTTAATATAGCTGATAAATGTGTAAAGAATTCCGACACTACGAGCACTATATCCCGATCTTGTATTTCTTAATGAGGTCATAGAGGCTCGGCCTGCTTATGCCAAGCTCTTTGGCCGTGTTGCTCAGGTTGCCTCCCTGGCTGAGAAGCGCCCTGTTTACGACATCCTTCTCAACGCGCTCTTTGGCCTCTTTGAAGTTCAGGCCCGATTGCTTCCCGGCCTCCCCTGCGTCCACCGGGAGCGCCAGGTCCTTTGAGGTGATCATCTTACCCTCGGCCATTATAACGGCCCTCTTTATCGTATTCTCAAGCTCCCTTACATTGCCGGGCCAGTCGTATGCGTTCATTGCTTCGATAGCGTCCGCGGAATAGCCCTTGAAGCTCTTCTTATTCTCGCGAGCGAGCTTTTGCAAAAAGGCCATGGCGCAGAGCATCATGTCGTCGGTTCTCTCCTTCAAGGGCGGGAGATCGACATTGATAACAGCGAGCCTGTAATAGAGGTCTTCCCTGAACGTCCCATCTTTTATGGCCTCTTTTAAGTCCCTGTTGGTAGCCGCGAGCACCCTTACATCCATCTCTACTCCCTTACCCCCGCCGACGCGCTCGAGCACCCGGTCTTGAAGAAATCTCAAGAGCTTTACCTGCAACTGCAAAGGTAGCTCGCCTATCTCGTCGAAAAAGACCGTGCCCTTCTCTGCCAGCTCTATCCTCCCCAATTTCTGCGCGTGAGCCCCTGTAAAGGAACCCTTCTCGTGGCCGAAGAGTTCACTCTCGATCAGGTTCTCCGGTATGGCGCCGCAATTGATGGGAACAAACGGCTTCTTCTTGCGTATACTCCTGTGATGAATGGCCAGGGCTACCAATTCCTTGCCTGTCCCGCTCTCACCGGTGATAAGCACCGGAACGTCGGTGGCCGCCACCTTACGGATCGTTGAGAATACCTCAAGCATGGCAGGGCTTGTGCCGAGCATCTCCTCGAACTTCGGCCCATCGTCGAGTTTGCCGTGAAGCTCTCTATTCTCCCTCTCGAGGCGGCCAACGTGGACGCTCCTGGCGAGTATCATCTTCAAATCATCTATCTCCACGGGCTTGGCGAGATAGTCGTAAGCGCCCATCGAAACTCCCTTTAACGCGTTCTCCTTCTCCGTATTGCCGGTTATGATTATCACCTTGGCGAGCGGGTCGAGAGCCATGATCTCTTTGAGGCACGCCATGCCCTCAGTAGAGCCGTCCTCGTCCGGGGGCAGGCCCAGATCGAGGGTTACGACGTCCGGGGTCTTCTTCCTTATGGCGTTAAGGGCCTCAGCCTTGTCACCTGCAATATGCACGACGTACTCCTTACTTAGCGCCCACCTCATCTGGTCCCTTATATCCTTCTCGTTCTCTATGATCAATACCGCGGGTTTCTTCAAAGCGTAGCCTCCCTGTCATGGCTTAGCAGTGGCAATAAGACGCTGAACTCAGTGCCGCGCCCTTCTTTGCTCTTGACCTCGATCCTGCCGTCATGCGCCTCGATGATCGCCTTACACTGGCAAAGCCCTATTCCGAAACCCTTCTTTTTGGTCGTCTTAAAGGGCCTGAAGAGTGAATTGTCGATAAACTCCCTCGACATGCCGTGGCCGGTGTCCGCTATACTTATATTAACGAAACCATCGTCGACTCCCGTCCTTATACGTATCTCACCCTTAGTATCGATTGCGTCGTATGCGTTAGCGAGGATATTGAAGATGACCTTTTGCACCTCAACGGGGTCCAGGGAGATCTTCGGCAACTCGTGAAGCTCCTTAATTACGCTAAGCGACTTACCACCGTTAAATTTAGACGCGTCAAGGCTCTCCTCTACGACGGAGGTGGGGTCCACATCGCTCCTGTTCAGCTCAAGCCCCTTTGGTATGCTCGATAGCTTCGCCATCATGGCCTTCATCTTCTTTATCGTATTATTGAGCGTCTCTATGGCGTCGGCTTGAAAGTCCGGGTTATCCATATTCTCGGCGGCATTACCGGCCACAAGCGACAGGGTGTAGATCTGATTCTTCAGGTCATGCATGATAAAGCTCGAGACCTTATTAAAGGCGTCCATCTCCCTTGAGCGCGCAAGCTCCTCTGCGAGCTTTGCGTTCAGTATGCTCGCCGCAGCCTGCTTTGCAATTGTCTTTAGTATGTCAAAATCCTCATAGTCATAGCTCTCGCCGACTATCCTTTCACCAAGCACCATAAAGCCGAGGATCTCAGTGCCGGCGCTTAAGGGAACGATGAGCGACGCGCTCAACTCGTCTAACTGTGGAGATGTCTCTATAAAGGCGCTCTGCTGGGCCATGCCCTCCTCAAGCTCATTTACATTCACTATCCAGTCGGCGTCCTTGAATAGCTTTGAGAACTCTCCGGTTATATGGAGGTTGTCGGCAAGGGTCAACCCTATATTCTCGGCCAGATGAAACCCCTTGCTCCCCTTATCATAGAGCCAGAGTGTCGCGTTCTTTGACCCTATGGTATCCCTTGCCGTCTCGAGAGTTACCTTCAAGAGCTCTTCTATAGTATTGATGGAAGCTAGCTTCCTGGTAGTCTTAAGCCACTGCACCCTGTAGTCGTAGCTCTGGTGATAGAAATGCTTGTCTATTGCAACCTTGACCCTTCTCCTGAGCTTATCGGAAAAGAAGAAGACCACGAGCACTACGAGTGCCGCGAATATAAAGACCCTGTATACGAATTGATCGAGCTCGCCGGCGAAGTGCTTTATCCCTTCACCAAGAAGGCCCGCGCCAAGGAGGTAGAGCCCGACCACTACGAGCGTGGCCGAGTTATAGACCACATAGCGCGATATTACTACGTCGGTGTCCATGATCTTGTTGCGCATGAGCGAAAAGGCCATTATAAAGGCCGAGATGGTTATCACTGCCGCGCTTACCGGGATAAGCTTGGGGTCAAAGGCGCGATAGAGGAGCAGGTGGCCCGCGAAGAAAAGGTGAAAGGCCGTGATCGCGCCTGTGCCGATCAATAGGTATTTTATCCGCCACCTCGCCACACCCCTTGACGCCCTTAGCGTGTTCTCAAGGTTAATAAGGATAAATAACATAGAGAAGATAAAGAGCAGGTGAAAGGCGTAACCCGCCTTTCCGATAAAGACAACGGTCGTCAAAAACCGGCTCTCGGAGGCGAAGAAGAGGTGCTCAGAGCCAATGAAAGCGCCAAAAACAATGAGGAGGCAGGCGCCTCCCGCCAACACGGCCCTGTTCCTCTTAAGCGTCTCCATATGCCTTGCCCTTGAAAAAGTAAGAGAGAATACTATCCACGATATCGGCAGTATTATCTCTCCTATAATGGCCAGACGTAACCAGTAGAGAGGAGGGCCCGAGTAGGTAGCCATGAACCAGGTAAACTGTATGAAACTGATCGAGGCCATACCAATGGAAAAGCTCAGATTGGCGAGATTCCGCTCACTCTTTATAAGCACAACGATTGCAAGAAATATTGCTACAGATGCGCCTATCAAAGCTGAATATGTCATAAGTTCCGTCATGTGGGCAGATACCCCCTAAGTTCCGGCACAAGAGTTTTAATGAACTCCTCCTGCATCTCATAAGTCGCTTCTACACTGTCTTCTACAAGCGGGGCGGTTACCCTGAAGAGCGAGCCGTCTGTGCGGTTATAGCGTATCGCGTTCCATACAAGCTGCACCTTCTGGGCGTATTCGTTGGCGATATATCTGCTCCCTGTCTGATACCAGTAGACCACCAGCTGCTTCTTATCGCCCTTTTGAATTATCATCTTTACGGCCTTGATCGGCGCGTCGAGCCCCGGCACATCTATCGAGACATATTCTGAAGATACGGGGTTCCACCCTGAACCCGGCATACAGTGCCTGGGCGAATGAATGAGTTGACCTTCCCTCTGACTCTTGAAATACCCCACATAGAGAGCTACCTCGCGACTTCCGGACTTGTAGTCCCTCATCATATAGTCGTCCACCTTCAGGATATCCTTGATCTCGGCGCTGAGCCAGCCGGCTCTTCCCTGCCATTCCCCCATCTCCATCGGGAAAAGAACAAGCGACCTTGTCGTCGGGACCTCCTCGCCGTGGGAGAGGACGATATTGATATAACCGCTCGCCAGAACCAGAAGCACTAAAGCTATCACAAACCTTTTAACCCTCATCTTAAAGACCTTTCTCTTCTACCCGGCCGGTATGCCCGGCGCGTTACGCCTCTTCCAGAACCTGCTGAGCGCGAGGCTAAGAGCAATGAGCATTCCCATCGCCACCGCGAACATCACGAAGCCGGAAAACTCATGGAAAAAGCCCGTGGCCGCTTTTTCCCCGTAATAATGAGCGAGTATGCCTGTGATGATCACCCTCATTACATTTACGAATATCGCAACAGGGACCGCAAAAACGACCAGCAGTATCCTCCTCGGCCACCCGCGCTGTGTAAAAAAAGAAAGCGCGATACCAAGCGCGATCAAACTCATGAGCGAGCGTATTCCGCTACACGCATCGGCCACCTCTAACGTCGTCTGGGCGAGAGCGATGATATTTCCATCTCTATAGACCGGTATCTCAATGAGCCTCAAAAACGCCACCGCGCTCTTTGCCGCAAAGAGCTTAAGCGGAAAGGCGACTGCGTTATATAATATGTACGGAATCGGGATCATCAGAATCAAGTAGCCGAGCGGCAAGAGCACCACCCTGAACAGAGTAAAACCGGCAAGGAAGATGATCAGCCCCGCCATAACGACGATCATGGAAAACCTCATGGTAAAGAGTTCCGCCGCTATATTACCGACTATCAACAAGAGGATCCCGAAGAGAAGTACTATGATACCGAAGTTGCTTGGAACAATATCCGCCTCCTTGATATCTTCCCTCTTCTCCCAGAGGAGATAGGCAGAGATCAACGGAACGAGGAAGCCGTGCGAATTATTGGGGTCGTTATACCACTGCGTTGCCATATTAATAATGACGTCATGATAGAGACCCGCGGTCATGAGCGTGAGAATGGCTATAGAGAGTATCCAGGGACTGCCTATTCCCACTATGTTATTCGCTGTCTTGTTCATATTAGTGCGGCCTTTTTCTCACTTGGTCCGGATAATTCACCGTAAGTATCTATCAATTTTCTGCCAATAATATCCCAGCTGTATTTCTCTTCCACAAGGGCCCTCGCCTCGTTTACTATCCTCTCTCTAATAATCTCGTCCTTCATAAGAGAGA
>CBDVCO010000100.1:0-6839 GCA_965372515.1 uncultured bacterium
CCTGCGGTAGAGGTATAATCGAGTTATACTAACTATATTTCCAAGCTTTAAAGCCACTCCCCATCGGCCCACAAAAGCTACCAGGCCGGCCACGCCGCTTTTGGCCGGTAATGTTTGAACAAGGCATAGGAAGTGGACTGTAACGAGTATCAAACTCTGAGTTCTCCCGGCGAGATGACGCCTGGAGATTTCGCAGGGTCTACGGCCAAAAAGAGGCTCTCGAAGAGCAGCTCAAAATGATTCCCGCTATTTTAATTTTATCAGGAGGCCATCTTTATGCGGATCGCAATGCTTTCTCCCGTTGCCTGGAGAACACCGCCGCGCCATTACGGACCATGGGAAAGTGTGGTTTCTTTACTGACAGAAGGGTTGATAGCAAGAGGGGTGGATGTAACGCTCTTTGCAACGGCAGATTCCAAAACAAAGGGGACTCTCAGCTCAGTCTGTAAATCCGGTTATGAGGAAGATGAACACGCGGACGCAAAGGTCAACGAATGCCTCCACATATCCGCGCTCTTTGAGAGCGCCGACGAATTTGATCTCATACACAATCATTTCGACTTCCTGCCCTTAACCTATAGTGACCTGGTATCCACTCCGATGCTCACTACGATCCACGGTTTTTCATCGCCGCGCATACTGCCTATCTATGAAAAGTACAACGCCGGGATGCACTATGTTTCCATCAGTGAGGCCGACAGGTCGCCGGCACTCGACTACATCTCAACAATACATCACGGCATAGACTTAAGTGAGTTCAGCTTTAATGCGGATCCATCCGACTACCTGCTTTTCTTTGGTCGTATTCACCCCGACAAGGGGGCGGCCGAAGCGATAGATATTGCTAAAGGGTCCGGCAGAAAGCTCATTATTGCCGGTCTCATTCAGGATGAAGAATACTACGAACGTGAGGTGGAGCCCCACCTTAAAAGTGATGATATTATCTATGCGGGAAGCGTCGGGCCTCAAGAGAGAGACGCCCTTCTTCGAGAGGCTTATACCCTGCTGCATCCTATCAACTTCAGCGAGCCCTTCGGTCTTTCCGTTATCGAGGCAATGGCCTGCGGCACCCCGGTGATCGCCTTTAACCGGGGGAGCATGCCGGAGCTTATCAAGGACGGCTTGAACGGCTATCTTGTCGAAACAACAGCGCAAGCGATCGACGCTATAAAAAAGATCCATGAGATCGACCGTAGTGCCTGCAGGCGCTTTATAGAAGAGAGCTTCTCTATTGAGCGCATGGTGGATGATTACATTTTGGTATATGACCGTATTCTTGACCTGGCAAAGCGTGAGGACCATCGCCCGTGGGGATATTATACAATTCTTTCCGAAGAAGCAGCACACAAGGTAAAACGCATTGTCGTATACCCTGGAAAACGACTGAGCCTCCAACGCCACCAACGACGCTCAGAGCACTGGCATCTTGTCTCCGGTGAAGCTCTGGCTACAGTAGAAGGGAAGCAGGTACGGCTAAAGAAAGGGGATTCAATCGATATCCCCGTGGGGGCGACCCATCGCATAGAAAATCAAACGGAGAATAATATCGCCTTTATAGAGATTCAAAGCGGAGATTATTTCGGTGAAGACGATATCGAGCGGCTCGAAGATGATTTCGGCCGTGTTCAAGGGGAGGGGCTATGAACGAGCCTGTTGTTAAGAGATTTAAGAACAACCCCATTTTGACTAAAGATCAGGTTCCCTATAAGGTGGAAACGGTTCATAATGCCGGGGTCGTAAAGTTTGATGGAACATATGTGATGCTCTTTCGGTCCCACCGGCAAAACGGCCGGTCGATCATAGGCATTGCCGAGAGTAATGACGGCTTTTCCTTCAACGTCAGAGAAGCGCCCTTTCTTGCCCCTTCTGCTGAAGCTCCATTTGCGGAATATGAAGAGTTTGGCGTCGAGGACCCGAGGATCTGCGCTATGGAAGATGAAGGTTACCTTATCACCTATAGCGCCTATTCAAGGCACGGGGTGAGGATCGCGCTTGCAAGGACTAATGACTTTAAGAGTGTAGAGCGCGTTGCTTTGATAAGCCAGCCTGATATGAGAAATGTTGTGATATTCCCGGAGAAGATCGACGGAAGGTATGTCCGGCTCGACCGCCCCCACTCAGAAATATCTCCCTGGTCCATATGCATATCCTACTCCCCCGACCTGATCCACTGGGGGGATTCCAGGGTTGTGATCAAACCTGTGTCATACCACTGGGACCAGATGAAGATCGGGCCCGGTGCTACACCGTTTAGAACCGATAAGGGATGGCTTAATATCTACCACGGAGTATTTGAGACAATGGCCGGTGCGGTTTACAGGCTTGGTGTCGCCTTGCACGACTATGATAACCCGGCTACGGTTCTTGGTGTCTCCGATGACTGGATACTGGAGCCGCAAGACCCCTGGGAGAGAACAGGATATGTTCCGAATGTCGTTTTCAGCTGCGCAGCGGTTCCAGAAAGTAACGGCACCGTAAAAATATACTGGGGCGGTGCTGATACGGTCATGTGCGCTGGAACTGCCCGGATAGCCGATCTTGTAAAGATGTGCCTTGAAAAATCACGACCCCCATATTAGAATGTATTATCAAAAGTGTTCTTCTGTTTTTAACACTTCATAAACGGCGTCGGAGTTGCCCTGTCTAATTTCCTGGAGAGATATATGCCTAAACCACCGCTGAAAATCAAAAGGAAGAAGGAGAGATTTTATGCGGAACCCTCCAGGGTGATCACGAAATTCTATCTCCCCGGCGGCAGGGAGCGGGTTGAACATATTGTTAATCGTCTTCTGAGTTTGCCGGAAGATGAAAGAAGGAAGTTGTACGACCATCTTATCACTGATTTCTCAAGGCGGCATAAAGACATAAAGAAGATATTCAATAAAAGCTTTGACAAAGTCCATGAATTTATTCCCGCTGATGTCGTTTTGCCGGATGAAATGCGACCTTTGATCGGCGCTTATTTTACTCATGAGTACTCGATACAGGCGGCCGCGTTTTTTAATCCTTCCATTGTCGTCTCACCAAATCAGGATCATGTTGAAGAAGGTTGCTATCGTTTCATCTTGAGCTTTCGCTCTACCGGCGAGGGCCATATCTCGTCCATTGAATTCAGGAGCGGTATACTGGATGAAAATAACCACATCACATTTGATCCGGTAAGCAGGTTTGTGGAGGCTCCCGAGTTGATAAAAAATCGCACATATGACAAGCCTATCTTCCTCCAGAAGCTCGCAGAGATGGAATCAAGAAATAATATCTCAGAAGAGATCCTTGGAGGTCTGTCCGATCGTTTCACCTTTAACGACCTGCTATCTGCTGTAGAGCAGAGGTTTGCCTGGCCTGGAGAACCACAACAATTAATCAATGATACGACCGATAAGATGCTCTGGCTTGCCAAGTCGAACTACGATTTAAAATTCAGTAAAGACAAACGCATCTCTCAAAGGGTTATTTTCCCCGTATCCGAGAATGAAAGGCGGGGTATTGAGGATGCCCGGTTCGTACGTTTTGTTGATGACGACGGTGAGGTCACTTATTACGCAACCTATACGGCCTATGACGGAATTAATATTCTACCCCAGTTGCTCGAGACAAAAGATTTTTTTGACTTTAAGATCAGGACACTGAACGGCAAGGCGGCACAGAACAAAGGGATGGCTCTTTTTCCAAGAAAGGTCGCGGGAAAATACATGATGATCTCCAGACAGGACGGAGAAAACATCCGTATAATGGCTTCGGACAATCCGCATTTCTGGCACGAATCCAAACTCTTAAATGAGCCGAAGTATTCCTGGGAAATTATCCAGATAGGCAACTGCGGCCCTCCCATGGAGACCGATGCGGGCTGGATCCTGCTCACTCACGGTGTCGGCCCAATGAGAAGATACTGTATCGGCGCATATCTGCTGGACCTCGAAGATCCGTCAAAAGTGATCGGCCAACTTTCAAAGCCTCTTCTCTCTCCCACCGAAGAGGAACGGGAGGGGTATGTACCGAATGTACTTTACACCTGCGGGGCGATAATTCACAATGAAGAGGTGATCATCCCATACTCCATGTCAGATACCTCTTCGGCCATTGCCGCTATTTCGGTTAAGGAGTTGTTATCCATGTTGCAAGCGTAGTGTTCCTTCTACTTTAAAAGATCGGTTCTCTGGTGATTTTGCGATGCGTAGACCCCAAAAAATAGCGGTAATCGGCAACTATCTGCCAAGGCAGTGTGGAATCGCCACATTTACAGCGGATCTTTGCGATGCCCTGGCCGGGCAGACAAAAAAAGTCGGAGAAAATCTCATCGCCGTTGCCATGGATGATCTTCTAGAGGGGTATGACTATCCCGATCGCGTGAAATTCCAGATCAGCGCTCACCTCCAGCCCGATTACATACGTGCAGCCGATTTTCTTAATGTCCATAAATTTGATCTGGCCATTCTTCAGCATGAATACGGTATCTTTGGTGGAAAGACCGGCTCCCATGTTTTGCACCTGATTCAAAATCTCAGAATGCCGGTCATTACCACACTTCATACTGTCTTAAGGGAGCCGACGCAGGAGCAGCGCCTCATTATTCAGGAACTGGCAAAACATTCCGAATTTTTCATTGTAATGGCCCATCACGCATGTACCCTCTTGAAAGAGGTATACGGTATCGATGACGAGAAGGTCGCCTTCATCCCTCATGGCATTCCTGATGTTCCTTTGAAAAGGACAGATTCATTTCGTAAGATTCTGGGGCTGGAAAACAAAAAGATACTACTTACCTTTGGCCTGTTAAGCCCCGGGAAAGGGCTTGAAGTCATGATAGATGCAATGCCCCGGATTATAGAAACTCACCCTGAGGTCGTTTATATTATTCTCGGCAAGACCCACCCCCATGTTAAGGAGGAATCCGGAGATTCTTACAAGCAGGGCCTTTTTCAGCAGGTCACCAGGCTCGGGATCGACAAATACGTCCACTTCAAGGACCACTTTGTAGAGATCGAGACACTTACAGAATATATCAAGGCGTCTGACATATTTGTCACCCCTTATATCAGCGAAGACCAGATCGTGTCTGGAACATTGGCCTATGCCCTCGGAATGGGTACGGTGGTTGTTTCAACCCCTTATCTGTATGCCAAAGAGATGCTTGCCGATGGAAAGGGGAGTTTAGTTCCTTTTGGCAATTCGGAGGCGATGGCAAAGGAAATCATATCTCTATTGGGGGATGAGGATCTTTGTCTCGATATCCGGGAGAAATGTTACCACCACGGGCGAACGATGATATGGAAAAAAGTCGGCTCGGATTATCTTGACCTTGGCTCCAGGGCGCTAAGGCGAGCCGTTGATAGACCGGCCCCTCAATATTTGGAAAGAACCGATGCCAGGATCGCGGCAGAACTTCCCGAGGTCAATCTTCATCATATGAAGGTCATGACCGATAGTACCGGCATCCGCCAGCATGCCAAGTATTCCATACCTGACCTGACCCACGGCTACTGCGTGGATGATAATGCCAGGGCCCTTATAGTGGCCAGCATGTATTACTCGCTTCTCAGGGATAAAGGCAGCATCCCCCTGATTCAGCGCTATCTCTCCTTTCTGCACTTTTCATTCAATCCTGAAAATGGACGCTTTCGCAACTTCATGTCTTACGACAGACGCTGGCTTGAAGAGACGGGGAGCGAAGACTCCCATGGCCGATCGCTCTGGGGACTCGGAGTGGCCATCCAATACGCCCCTAATGATGCGATCCGGAATATGGCCGCTACACTCTTCCTGGACGGCCTTAATGTAGTTGATGATTTCACATCACCGAGGGCATGGGCATTTACAATCATAGGGCTTCATGCCTATCTCTCCTTTTTTGGTGGAGACGCCAGTGCCAGGCGCAGACGTACGAAACTTGCCAAAAGGCTTTTAGGGCTATTTAAAAAGAACGCAACAGATGAGTGGATGTGGTGTGAGGAGACGGCTACCTATGCTAACGCAAAATTACCGCATGCGCTGATACTGGCCGGGCAATGGATTCCCCATCCCGAAATGCACGAAATGGGTATGGCCTCTCTCAGGTGGCTCCTTAAAGAGCAGACTGCGCCTGAAGGGCATCTTTCTCCTATCGGTAATCTCAACTGGCACGAGAGAAAAGGTGAAAGATCGATCTTCGATCAACAACCAATAGAGGCGATGTGTTTGATCGAGGCCTGTGCGGAGGCCTTTCGCTCAACGAGAGATCCGTATTGGCTTGAAGAGGGACAGCGCTGTCTCGGCTGGTTCATGGGGCGTAACGATATCAACGAGAATGTCTATGTCTTTAATACGGGGGGCTGCTGTGACGGTATTCATGAAAACGGCGTAAACGACAATCAGGGGGCGGAGTCGACATTAGCCTGGTTGCTCTCTCTTCTAACCATGTATGAGGTCCTGGGTTAGGAGGTCCAGACCAAAAACAGGGCTCTTTTACACTTCTTATCTAAAACATATAATGGGCATAATGCCTCACAAACCGGAAAAACTTAGTAAGAGAGCGCTGGAGGCTGCGCTTATATATTATTCTCTGCGCTTGTTTAATAATTCCCATGATTGACTGCACCCTGCGGTAGATGTATAATCGAGCTATACTTCCAAGCTTTAAAGCCTATTATCCCCATTGGCCCCCAAAGGCTACCAGGCCGCTTTTGGCCGGTAATGTTTAATCAAGGCGTATGCTCATGCACACACCCGCAAAAAGACCCTACCACTGGAAACGCTATGTCCTTATCCTGGCCGTGGTCTGGACGGTCATCATCGCCGCCTCTTATGCGTGGAACCGCTACGAGTTGAAGCTGGAGGTTGAGGAGACGGCGCGCGTACAGGCC
>CBDVCO010000101.1:0-6823 GCA_965372515.1 uncultured bacterium
GCTCTTATGAAGGTTTTCACTAAAATCTCTTTATCGCTCCTGGCACTCTTCTTTCTTTTGGCTTACCCCTCCTACGCCGAGGCCGACCAATCCATGGAAGAATATTCTTTGGCCGTTGACCTGGACCCCAGGAACGCCAAGGTCTATAATAACCGCGGGCTGGCCTATGCCGAGAGGGGCAAAACGGAGCTTGCCATAAAGGACTATTCAAAAGCGATCGAAATAGACCGGGACTTTGCCGAGGCCTACTACAACAGAGGCATCGTCTATATGGATAGAGGAGAGGTCAAGAGAGCCATAATAGACTACAGCGAGGCAATCGACAATAATCTCTCCTTTGCCGAGGCCTTCGTCAACCGGGGTTTTGCCTATGCGAGCACTGGTGAATTTGACCGGGCGATCGTAGACTACTCATCGGCCATCAGGATAAATCCCAGGCTGGCTACGGCGTATTACAACCGGGGGCTTGCCTATATTGAGCAGGATGACCTCGACCGCGCTTTCTCCGACTTTTCAAAAGCCATCAAGCATAACCCCAAGTTGGCTGACGCTCTCTTCAACCGGGGTAATATCTATTACGATCGAGGACAGGATCAACGGGCGATCAAAGATTATACAAATGCCGTAAGGGTCAAACGCACTCACGCCGAGGCCTCTTACAACCTCGGCATTGTTCGCGCCGATCAGGAAGAATACAAACTAGCGATCAAGGCCTATACAAGGACCCTGGAAATAAACCCCGGCCACATAGAAGCCTACAACAACCGCGGCTATGCCTATGCCATGACGGACAAGACGAAGCTGGCCATAAAGGACTATTCTCAGGCAATAGAGTTGGACTCAAGATATGCCGAAGCATTCACCAACCGGGGGATAGCCTATGCCAGGATTGGCGAGTTCGACTCTGCTATCAGCGACTATACCATGGCCTTTGACATTGACCCCGGCAACAGCGAAGCCTACTACAACCGCGCGATCGCCTATCAGCAAACCGAAGAGTATGAAATGGCGATCGACGACTATACTACGGCTATCGCCATAGACCCGGCCTATGCCAAGGCCTACAATAATCGCGGGTTTATACGTATAATCAAGCTTGGTGACAGGATAAAGGGCTGTAACGATTGGAGGCTCGCCTGTAAACTCGGCGAATGCAAGAACTATAATATCTCAAAGAAAAAAAAGGAGTGCGCTGATCCTGCGGGTGCCGGTCAATAAAAGTAAAAAAAGGACTATGATACTGTCTAACGATTAAAAATTCCTTCAACCTCTATCCCTTCTATCTTTCGGCGCAAATCTGAAAATGAAAAACCGGAACATATATCCCTATATAATAATCGTCATTGCGGTCAGCTTCGGGGTCTATCTAATTGACCTGACGTGCGAACTCGTCGTAGACGACCGCCATCTGGTGCTTGGCAACCCCTGGATAACCGACGTCAAATACATCTGGCTCATTGTCTCGAATTCGGTCTGGTCGTTTCAGGGGCTCGAAGGGGTCTCAAACCACTACAGGCCGCTCTATCTGCTCTTCTACATGGCCACGTACCATATCTTCGAATATAAGGCGTACGGCTATCACCTCGTAAATAACCTCTTCCATACACTCTCTTCAGTCTTTGTCTTCCTGATAGCGCTAAGGCTTCTAAAGGAGAGCTTAAAGAGAGAGACAGGTGAAATAAGAAAGAACAACAGGCTCTACGTAGCGGCGCTCATAGCGGCGTTGATCTTCGCCACGCACCCCGTAAATACCGAGTCGGTCGTCTGGGTCGCCGCCGTTAGCGAGGTCTCCTTCGCGCTCTTTTGCCTTATAAGCTTCTATCTCTACATGACATCCGGAGGTTTCGGCACAAGGAAATACTGGCTCTCGGTCCTATTCTTCTTTATCGGCGCATTAAGCAAGGAATCGAGCGTATTCCTCCCACCCCTGCTCGTCTGCTACGATCTTGTGGTTAAGAGAGAGCCTGTAATGCCCTTTCTACCCTGGATAAAAAGATACGCGCCATTTATAGCGGCCGGCTTTGTCTATCTCGTGATAAGGTCATTGTCGCTTGGCGGCATAACACCGATGCCGACAACGTCTGACCTCTCAACGGGAGCGATAACACTTAACTTCTTCCCGCTGGTCGGCATCTATCTATATAAGCTGCTGCTGCCGATAAACCTGATCTTTCTGGAAAACTTTCGAATGCCCGTGAGCATCGGCGACTGGAGGATAGCAGCGACTATTCTATGCCTCGCTGCTATTATCTATCTGGCGATACGGATCCGTAGCCAGAGAAGCGCGCTCTTCGCCCTCATCTGGATATTCGTTCCACTCCTGCCGGTCTTCCAGGTCTCGCTTGTAAAGGGCGGCCCCGCCCTTGCCGAACGATACCTCTACATCTCGACGGCAGGATTCGGCATGCTCATCATGTTCGGCTTTCTTTTTCTTACGAAAAAATTCTCAGGCAAAGGAGCGGCCCGGGTCATTACGCTGACGCTCTTCGTTTTGATCGCCGCGTACTCGATTGGCACATATAAGAGAAGCCTCGTGTGGAGAAACGAACTGGTGCTCTGGGAGGATACTGTGAGAAAAGACCCCACAAACTTCGCCGCCAACAATAACCTCGGCATAGAGCTTAACCGGAGGGGACGGCTCGATGAGAGTATAGTTCACTTTAAGAGATCGCTTGAGATAAGGCCGGAGCACCATCCGGCAAGGAACAACCTCGGCGTAGCCCTGGCAATGAAGGGGGACCTCAGTGGAGCCGAAGCGCATTTCAGGAGAGTCCTCAAAGAAGACGCGCTAAACGAAAACGCGAAGATAAACCTTGAGAAGACCCTGAAACTCCTTGGGAAATGACCGCCCCCATTCAATCAGGCTATATGAACGGCAAATGCCACGAGCCTCTCAGTTGCCCTGATGCCTCTTGGAGTACCCTCGTCGACAAAGATCATGGTTCCCTCTTTAACATCTTGTTCTTCTCCCTCGACCGTCATCACGCCTGCGCCGCTTACGATAAAGAATATCCCCGTGCCGCTCGGATGAGGCGGTATCTCTTGCCCTGCCTCCAAACAGATAAGCGGCACCTTATATCCATCGGCCATCTTTAATATCCTCGGCCTGAACTCATCGGCAAACTCTGTTTTCTCATTAATATCTATCAGATCCATATCTTCTCCTTTTAAATTTACTTGCTTTTAATCAGCCCACCATCTCGTTTATCTCTTCTATTCTCTTATGCGCCTTCTCCCACTTCTCCATAAAGCCCGCCACTTGCTCCTCACACGTTTTAAGTTCGGCGAGAATACCGTCGAGTTCCTCTTCCCTGCCCTTTGCGTATAAATCTCCCGTAGCGAGCGCGGAATTGATCTCTTCTATCCTCACCTCTGAGGCTTTTATGGAATCCTCTATCTTAGCTGACTTTGCCGTAGCGCGCGAAAGCTCTTTGTTAAGGGAGCGCACGTCGCGCGGCTTTTCTTTTATTTTTTCTTTGGACTTTTTCGCGCGCTCTTTCTTTAAGCCCCTTTCGAGATGGTCTGACTGGCCCTCTCTTGAAGCGAGGAATTCCGTGTAAGGGCCTTTATAATATTCGAAACCTGCCGGCGTTATCTCGAGTATTGATGTCGCCACAATCTCGACGAAGAAACGGTCGTGACTGACAAAGAGGACGGTGCCGGGATAATCCAGAAGGGAGCCGGCCAACGCCTCGATAGATTCAATGTCGAGATGGTTCGTCGGCTCATCGAGCATAAGGAGGTTGTCGTGGGCGAGCATCAGGCGGGAGAATACGAGTCTCGCCGCCTCTCCCCCGCTAAGCGCCTCGCTCTTCTTATTCGCCTCGTCTCCGGAAAATAGCATGGAGCCCAGAACTGAGCGAACCACGGTCGTCGTCTCGGCTTTGGAATGGTTCAGGAGCCAGTCATAGACCGTGATGCCGGGCTTTATCTGTTCCTTATGGTTCTGGGCAAAGTAACCGGTATGAACCTCATGGCCCATCTTCACCGTGCCCCCACTCGGCTTTATTTCACCGAGGATAAGCTTCATAAGCGTGGTCTTTCCGGCGCCGTTCGGGCCGATGATAGCCACTCGCTCGCCTCGCATGACATTTAAGGAAAGATCGGTTATCACATCAACCTTTTTGTCAAAGCTCTTTGAAAGCCCCTTGATGTCGAGTACCTCTTTACCTGACGGACGCTCCTGAATAAACCTGAAGCGAGGGGCAATGCGCGAGGTGCGCTTTATTACGATATCTTCCATCTTATCGAGCTGTTTCTTTCTGCTCATCGCCTGCCGGGCCTTGGTGGCCTGCGCGCGAAAGCGATTATAAAATGCCGCAAGCTCGTCCTTCTTCTTCTCCTGCCTCGCGATGAGCTGTTCCTGCTGAGTCCTGTTCAGCCCCTTGGCCTCGAGAGAGAAATCGTAGTTACCGTGATAAAGGCGTATCTCTTCATAGTCGATATCGAGAATGTGGGTGACCACGGCGTTCAGGAAATGGTGGTCGTGAGAGACGGCGACGACGATCCCATTATAAGATGAAAGATACTTTTCAAGCCAGGCTATGGAGACGATATCGAGATGGTTCGTGGGCTCGTCAAGAAGAAGGAGGCCGGGTTTGGCGAATAGGCACTGTGCGAGAAGGACGCGGAGTTTATAGCCGCCTGAGAGCGTATTCATAAGTTCCGTATGCTTCGCCGATTCGATACCGAGTCCCTCCAGGATGATCGCCGCCTCGCTCTCGGCCGAATAGCCGTTCTCTTCTGCTATTATCCCTTCAAGCTCGGCGAGCCTCATCCCTGTTTCGGCGTCATGCTTATCAGCCGCTAAAAGCCTCGCCTTCTCCTCTATAGCCGCCCAGAGTGCTGGCCTTCCCATGACGACGGTATCTACTATGCGCTCGTTCTCGTAATCAAAGTGGTCTTGCTTGAGGAAGCCGACCTTGAGCGCGTTTGGCAGGCGCACCTTGCCGTCGTAAGCGCTTATCTCATTGGAGAGTATTCCAAGGAGCGTGGATTTGCCCGAGCCGTTGGCCCCGGTGATGCCGTAGCGGCAGTTGTCGTTAAGGTTAAGGCTAACGCCTGCGAAAAGCGTTCTTTGTCCAAAACGCATGGAGAGATCTTCGATCTGTATCATCTATTTACCGCCATATCCTGAATAAAAAAAATCGCCTTAAAAGGCGCCGTCTTCCGTCGCATGCTCATCAACTGCCCGGCCTATGAAGAGGCCGGCTTCTCCGGGGCTATTTCCAAAAGCTCCGCCTTTACCCTTACTATCCTCTTATCCTCGACATCAACGATGGTAAGCCTGTAGCCCTTGTCTATGACGAACTCTCCGCCTCGGGGAAGGCGCTGGAGCTTGGCGAGCATCAGGCCCGCGAGAGTATTATACTCGTCCGATTCTTCAAAAGGAAAGCCCTGCGTCTCCAGGTCCCTTAAAGAGGCCGAGGCGTCGATGACCATGGTGCCGTCCCTTAGCTTTTCCACAAGGCCGCCCTTTTCAATGTCGTACTCGTCCTCTATCTCGCCGACTATCTCCTCCAAGATATCCTCGATAGTGACGAGGCCGTCTACCGTGCCGTGCTCGTCAACGACGATCGCCATATGGACCTTACGCCTTTGCATCTCACGAAGGAGTTTACTTATCATAATGGAGTCGGGCACAAAGTACGCGTCGCGCATGATCCTGGCGAGATCAGGCTCAAGGCCCTCGTCAATCGCCTTTAGAACGTCCTTATTAAAGAGGATGCCCGAGACGTGGTCGATATCCTTTTTAAATACCGGATAGCGTGAAAAACCGGAATCGACGATAAACTTCAGTACTTCGCCCGGTGGGGTCTTCATGTCTATTGCGCAGAGATTCGGCTTAGCGACCATCACCTCTTTTACGGTAGTGTCGGCGAACTCGAAAATCCCGTGCAAGAGTGACGCCTCGGTCTCCTCGAAGATGCCTAGGTTCCTGCCCTCGCTTATAAAATATTTTAATTCCTCTTCGCTCACAAAGGCGCGCTCGCGTCCCGCCCCCTTTTGACCAAGAAGCCTCAGAACAAACCTGGTGGAGGTTGTCAGCACCTTTATGAAGACGCCTGAGACCTTCGCCAAAAGCTCAAGCGGGGCGGCCGAAAGGCACGCTATGCGCTCGGCGTGGCTTAGAGCCAGAGACTTCGGAACAAGCTCGCCCAGGACCAGAAGGCCGAAAGAGATGATTATTACGATCATGGCGACGCTTATGGGCTCTGAATACTGCCGGACTATCTCTATGGGGAATCCGGCAAAGAAGGGTTTGAGGAACTCCATAGCGAGCACGCCGCCTATGACGGAAGCGAGCGTACTTACGACGGTCACGCCCACCTGTACGGTGGCGAGAAACCTGTCGGGATCG
Organism: uncultured bacterium; assembly: GCA_965372515.1. Classification (GTDB taxonomy): domain Bacteria; phylum Desulfobacterota; class GWC2-55-46; order GWC2-55-46; family JAJCZF01; genus CBDVCO01. Next base: position 6,362 of record CBDVCO010000101.1, read on the forward strand.
CCTTTCATCTTGCTTACGAGCGTTGCTGAGCGGTTGCCTTGCTTGGAGAGGGCGTCGATCGCTCCCCTCTTGGAGGAGATAATCGCGATCTCGGCGCTTGAGAAGAAACCGTTGATGATTATCAGGACAAAAACTATCAGAGCCTCGATCAAAAGGCCGCTTAAAGACACTAAACCTCCAAAAATGGATTAAAAAGCGGAAATACTGCCATTTATTCTTATTATAAAATATAGCATAAACAGGGGATTAGGGCAAGGGGGAATGCCTATATCTGAGAGCCGGAGCGCCTTATAAGGCCCGCTCATTATGGTCAAAGGTTATGACTATCTTCCCTTTGACGCCCCCCTCTCCAAAGTACCGGAGGGCCTTAGGCACCTCGCTTAAGGAATAGCGCCTGTCTATCGCGGGTTTGAGCTTGCCGGTCTCTATAAGCTCTCCTATATCGGAGAGGTCCTTATTTTG
>CBDVCO010000102.1:0-6814 GCA_965372515.1 uncultured bacterium
ATAAAGCCGAATATCGGCCACAGCGGCGTGGACGAACCCAGAATATAGAGGGCGAATACAAGTAGCGAAACTGCCCAGACTAAATGCCTCTTCGTACGGTAAAAGACCCCGACGCTTGAAATGAGGAAGAGATATATGCCGAAGGTGAACTTCTGTTCGTGCAGATGGGTCGGTGATATACCAAGTATAGGATTATGTCTATAGTACTCAAAGAAGGAGTGCGGGAAGAAGAAACCGAAAATAAAAGAGAAGGGGTTCTGCGAAAATCCCAGGAGCGCATTAAAGGGAATAAGCGATGTGAGCGGCAGATACCTCGTGCGCTCGCTTCTGACTCCCTCACCAAGCGCTTCTAAGGTCGGGTAATACTGCGCGAGCGTAATAAGCGCTCCGAGAGCCATCACGCCCACAAGGAGCCAGGTCGTCCTGGCCGGGCCGTGGACTTCCCAGCCCTCTGTGTAAGCCAGTATCGCAAGGACCGGTATAAAATATATGGTCGGCTTCACGTCGCCGTTAAGAACGAATGTAAGGCCAAGGAGAAAGCCCGAGAGCGCGAGATAGTAGAGCGTATTCTTTCTATCGTTAAATAGCTTTATAAAGAAGATAAAGACTACGGGCATAAGGGCCAGGGCCGAGAGCCTGAAAAAACCGTGGGGTAAGCCGAAGGTGGTGGAGAAATAGTTAAAGGAGTAGCCTATACCGCCGATGATAGCCGCGACCCTTCCTAACCCGATAAAACGCAGGAATAGGTACATCGAATAGGCGCACAGGATCTGGACCGAGTAAGAGGCGAATGCAAACATATAGGCGAGTGGCTCAAGCTCGTTAATATCAAATAAGTAAGCCGCACCTGTCATGATGAGTGTCACGGGGCTCAGGAGCGGGCTCAAGGGCATATCCTGGCTCGAGAGCATCAGGTAATGGTCCCAGTAGAGATTCGCTCCGTTCTTAAGCGCGTGGACGTAATAGGTAAACTGCATAAAGGCCCCGGAACTCTCTCCGGCGAAGAAGGAGGCGTAGAATCGTTCCAGCACGATATACTCAAAGATAAAGACTATCAGGACAAAAAGGAAAAAATCTAATATATAGGAGGAATAAGTGAAACTCGTGTCAGGGCCTTGCCCGTTTTCAACTGGCGGCATATCCATTCTCATAAGAGAGGTCCCTAATAAGTGGCGTTTCAGAAAATAAAAAAAAAGATATCAAACTACGGCCGTGAAAATCCAGCAACTATGAGAGCCCTCAAGACCCATCTATCTTTTTTTTCAAAGCGATGCTAATGGCATAGAACTTCGGGAAAACAAGCCACTCAAAACGCTTCATAAAAGGCAAAAGCGCGGACGGGGTCTTATTGGGCAATATACCCCCCATAGACTTCGAGGCGATCAGATCGCATCCCGCGCCCCTTAAAAGGCTGTCCAGATACCCGCGCGTGAAATTGAGCGTAGCCCTCTCTTCGGACTTTAAGAGCCCGAAGAGGAACATAAACGGGTTATTCCTGTTAGGCTCCGAGAGAACGACAATTTTGTTTGACACCCTGACCATCTCACTGACGGCCTTATCAGGCGGCGTAATATGATGAAGCAGGTTGGAACAAAAGACTATATCGAATGAGCCGTCCTTGAATGGAAGCTCAAGGGCACTACCCGATAACTTGACCTTCGCAGGGTTACCCCTGAGCATTTGCGAAGAGAAATCGAGTGCGGTAACCTTATAGTGTTTAGAGAGGTGGTATGCGAAGAACCCGTTACCGCTTCCAACGTCAAGGAGCCTTGAGCCCTCGCCGGGGCCGCCGGTGCGTGAAATTATTTTACGGATATATGAAATCTTCGGGGCCGCAAAGGCCTCTATGACAGGGTCGTCAGGACTCCTTCGGCGGCGTGACTCCTCCCAGTAATCCTTCTGTATGTCGTAATTGTCATTTTTCAACTATACACTCCACCCTGTTCGACGCAGCAAGGAAACCCTTTGAAAACAAAGAAGAATCTAAGCATCAAATTGTAGCACAGTTGGATATCAAATACTCAAACTTCTTTTGAGAGGCGGCTCTCTAATAAGAATAATAGCCAAGCCATTCGTAATCGCTCTTATTATTCTTATAGGTATTATCTTGCATCTTCGAAACTGGCTTTCCAAATGACGGCTTCTTGATAAACTCGGCTAGCGCAAGCTCATTACCTTCAAAGAGAGAACCGGAGACCTCGACATATGACTGGTCTTTGTTGGCTATCCCCATGGCGTTGCCAATAAAACGGGAATTTAGCACATAGACCCTGCTCATCTCACCGGCGGAGACCCCCTTGTCTCCGGCTTGTTCAAAGGTCGAGTCCTCCAACGTTACGAGCGAGACGGAGAGATCGAGCCCGTCCCCTCCGCTTTCAGTTATATGGAGACCTTTGATAAGGGCGTTTGAAAAATCCATGTCAACGGCATCCGAGAACGCGCTCTCTATATCCATACCGTTTATCTCAACGATCGATTTGATAAAGTTTATCGCGTCTTCGCCTCGAGCCTTTGTAAGTACTACGCTGTCTATGACGACCCTGCTATTATAAAAACTTATGCCCCCGTTTAAAGAGAGCCCCGCGACGCGCGTCTTGGGAAAAGTGCCGTAGTTATCAAAGACGACGTTCTTTAAGACTGCCTTTACCACACTTGTGGAGTCGCCACCGACATAAAGCCCTCCCCAGGGTTCAACGCCCGCGCTTAAAAACCGTACCGGCCTCTCTTTTGTACCCTGAATATTTAACGAGCCCGTAACCTTAATGGAGCAACCCTTAGCCATATTCAAAGTAGAGCCCTCTCCTATATGAAGGGACTTGCCTGAGGCAATGACCACGTCTTGATCAATGGTAAGCTCGCTACCAGGTGCGATATGGAAACCGTCGGCACGCTCGACAAAACCTGCCGGAAGAGTAGAGTTCAAAACGGCTTCTGACGGCTTGCCGCCTCCACTCGGCGGGATATACATATATTTTGGAAAAAATACGTGGCTCCCGGCAGGCATCTTCAACGTGTAGAATATAGCGTCCTTACCAGGCGCCACCTCAAAGGCCAGCAGCCTTAGTTTCTCGCCGCGCAGAAACTGATTGTTCATGACCTGGAGGACCGTGACTTGATCTGGTCCGGGGTCCGGGTGGATGGTAAATGTCTTATTGACCACGGGACTAATGCTCGCAATAGCGTCTCTAATGGAAAGCCTAAAGTCCGAAACCTCGTCAGTGGCGTTACGCACAAGAAATAAGACCAGGGCCTTATCTCTATCCGGCTGAAGTGTTGCGAGATGCTCCACTATATTTTCACGAACCACCTCCACCCCCTTGCCGCTCGGGGCGTAGATAGCGCCGTAAGGCTTAACGTCCATGGAGAGCACGGTCTTATCCGAGCGCGGCTCACCACTACCGCCTGAGGGCTCCTTGATACGCTTATAACTTTTCTTACCGGCAGATACCCCGGCCTCTTCTAATATCTCAAATATCTTTTTCTCAATAAGAAAGGTCAATGCGTATTGATTCTCCTGTTCCTTCCTTGATATCTTGTATGTAACTGGAGACAAGAAACTTGGACTAAGCCCCGCGTCGAGATTCTCGGCCGTCCTGATGTTCCATAAATAATACTTCTTGCCGTCGCTAAATGTCAGCGCCTCGGGTAGCCTGTGGAACCGGAAGATATCGCCCAGAAACTGCACCCCGTTCTTTTCACTTTCGATCAACTGGCTTCTAACGAGTATGTCATAAATATTCGCCATCCTAGCCTCGGTCAAGGTATTTACAAGCCTCTTCTCGATCTTTGCCTTAAGAGCGCTATTCGATAAATAAAATCCCAGATATCTATTAACAGCTTCCAGTCCAACTGGTGTAGAGAGAAAGGAGGCGAGAGAGTAATGCAAGTCGGTTACACCCGTAAAGGTGGGCAGAAACAAGGGGCTATGGTCGTGTTTGCGCAGACTCTTTACGGGGTAGATCGTATATACCGGTGAATCAATTAGCCAGGCAAAATGTGTCAGATAGGGAATGTACGGCTCACCACTACCCCATAAGCCCGGATTAAGGTCTCTCGGTATTGGATAGAAGGTCCCGGTCGCGGGATTAGAATAAAACCTGAGGTCGTCCACCCCGAGGCCGTGTCCCATCACATAGAGAGCGGACATGGAGATATATTTAGCGGTGTGGTCGATATCAATGCGTTTAAGAAAATCCCTGGAAAGAAAAGATCGTGAAGCTTTTCTTTTGTTGCCCGGCTCTTTTAATCTGTGGAAATATCTGTTCTTAAGGGTGGCCCCGTAGGGGTAGTCGAAGAACATCCGGTCGCTGTCAACGCCTACAACATCACCCTCAAGGAGCTCCTGGTTGGTAAAGAGATCCGCGCTGAATGTCTCCATGAGGATATAGACACCTTTGGACTCGCCATTTACATGAAGCAGAACAAGTTCCTGCCTCGGAACAAAGAGCCCCATATCCCTAAAGATAGAGAGGAATACAAAATCATACAGCCCCGACTTGGTACTTAGCTTGTAGAGCTTAAACGACGAGAACCCCTTAAAGGTCAGCCCCCCCTTTATCTTCACGTCAAGAGAAGGAAAACCCTCAAGATGTACTATCGTTCTCCCGGATAGCGTTATGGCGGCGTCAAGGTGATTGGTTGCGTCCTTATCCCCTTTATTTTCAATTATAACGGCATCCACCCTGCCTTTGGGTGTCTTTACGATAGTCTCTCTCTCCGTCTGAAGCGCAAGCTCTACAAACCTGTCGAGGCCGTCCCTGGCACGCGCGTCGAGTTGCAAGTAAAGAGGTTCTATACTATGGCCCCCCACAGAGGCGGTGGATGTTGCTGGCGGCTGGCCTTGCCTGGCTTTAGCAAAAGCAACGCTAAAGAAATCAAGCGGACCGCTGGAGCTTACCTTTAAAAGATATATGCCGGGGTCAAGGATGACATCATCTGATGGGATTGTCAGATTATCGCTCTTTACAAACCTTTTCGCGCCGTCGCGGGCTGAAAGCAGAAAAGAAAAATCTTCCGGCGCCTTCTCATCTATTACGACAGAAAAGACGGCCTTAAAAGAGAGCTTGACGCGCCACGAGAAACTATAATCTCCATTTGGGGAGCTTTCTACAAGCTCGGCCCACGGCGGCCTGAAAACAGAGGGGGCATCTACCTTGTGATCATAAAGGCTTGCGGAATAGACATTGGAGTTCGTTGGTTTGTAGTCGCCGAAAAGAGCTTGATGCTCTTTACCTTGAAGGAGCTTCGTTCTTATCGCGGTATCTACGACCTTCTCAGGCGAGCCGTATCTTTGATAGATAATAGTAGCGAATAGAGAGAGTGCGGCTATAGCGACAAAGAAAAGTATTAAATGCAGGGGGCTCTTCTTAGGCGACCCTGCCATCGAAGACCTCTACCCTTACAAGGTTGTCGAGCTCGCTCAAGGCGCCTATGGCCATCGCAATGGTCTGGTCGGTGGATTTTTTCATATAGATGGAATAACGAAGGCTGTAGCCGCCTTCTCTGTGCGCGACGTCGTTCAGGGTAAGGTCCGAATCCCTTAACCCGGTGAACTTACTTTTCAATGCGTCCCTGATGCTCAAATCGATGTCGTCCACCTTCATAGAGTCAATGCTTACAAAGGCCGTATAACTCTTCCCCATACCCATAAAACCAAAACTCCTGTCTATGATCAAAGACTTGGCGAAGACCACGCAAGCCACGATAATGAGCAGGATGCCGGCGGCAAAGAACCTGAAGACCGAACTTAAAAGCGAGAGAGCGATAACAAGCAGGATGAAACCTATGTCCTCAGGTTTTTTTATGGGGGTCCTGAAACGTACGAAGCTAAGCGCCCCGAGCAAGCCAAGCGAGAGAGGCAAAGAGTACTGTATTGCCCAGAATATAGCGCTGATCGAAGGGGCTATAATGACAAAGCTCTTTATAAGGCTCTCGTTACGGTCGAATGTCAGGTGGAAGTATACCCTGTAGAGCAGCATACATATAATGCCCGCAACGAGACTAAAGAGCACGGAGACCGAGAACTCCAGGAGACCGAACTCCCCGGTGGTACTCTTCATCAATTCTAGAAAACTATCCATCAATACCTCCAAATAAAACAGAAAATATTATACACCATTAAAGCCAAATATCAAATAAACAACTCTTTGCCCCATACGAACTTTGAGAACGCGACCGGCTCAATGCCTTGTCCTTTAAGATAAGCGGGGAGCTCCTTCCTGGCAGCGCTCTTTATCTCGAATATATCGTGATCCAGATATAGGCCGGCTCTCAAACGCATCTCAGCACGCTCAGGGGGTAGTAGCATTATCCGTGTATCAAGATTGTATCTTACCTCTTCAAAAGGGTCCTCGAACCTGAAACGTTCGTAATAGATCGCCGTATCCACATAGAGTTCAACACTCGGGAGAGAGTGTCTTAACCTCGCGAGCGAAAATCCGTTCTCACGCTCTAAAGTATCAAGCAGGTCTCTAAATGTAGAAAATTTATAAGAGTCCGGAAGCGGCTTATAAATAAGTTTCCTTATCTTCGAGGTCTTAATGTCGTCTCTAAATTTTATCTCAAGCGAATAGCGCGCACCGCCGACAGAGTCGGTATACTCCCTTAGCCTGAACTTTTTCTTGGCGAGAAATCCGTCAACGCTGTCAAAAAAACTAGTGGAGTTTTTGTCGTCAAAATATATGGTCTTTACCTTCGCGACGGCAAAGCTCTCCGGCTCTCTGGTCCTCATGCGAAGTGTCGAGAGAATACGCTCGCGCGCACGCCTCGGCGCCGTGTACTTGACCTCGAAGATATCCTTCGGCTCGTCAATACC
>CBDVCO010000103.1:0-6693 GCA_965372515.1 uncultured bacterium
CGGTTGACAAGAACAAGTTATTTATGGTAATTTTTTATAGATATGAAGGAATTAATTACAAAGGCATATGAGTTCGCACTCGCAGGTCGGGGTATTACCAGAGAGGAGGCGCTCGCGTTTACGAAAACAGACGAGGCTTCAATCTTTGATGTCCTTGTTCGTACCGACGCGATCAGGCGCGAGTTCAAGGGTATTGAGGTGAACCTCTGCTCGATAGTGAACGCCAAGAGCGGGGAGTGCTCCCAGGACTGCACATTCTGTTCCCAGTCTACCCACTACGATACTGCTGTCGATAATTTTCCCATGCTTGACTCCAAGAGCCTCGTCCGTGCCGCGCTGGAAGCCGAGGAGAAAGGCGCGCGCGAATTCTCCATTGTGACGAGCGGACTGGGTGTAGAAGAATCGGGAGATATCGAGACACTCGTAGAGGCCCTTAAGGGCATGGACGATAATTCCAGGATGGAGCGCTGCGCTTCACTTGGAATCGTAGAAGACGACGTGTTAAAAAAACTAAAAAAAGCCGGGCTTGAAAGCTATCACCACAACCTTGAGACAGCGAGGAGTTTTTTCCCGGAAATATGTACAACCCACGATTACGAAGACGACGTCGAGACCATAAGGCGAGCCAAAGAGGCGGGTTTTTATATCTGCTCCGGAGGCCTTTTCGGCATGGGAGAGAGCTGGGCGCAGAGGGTAGAGTTGATAGAGACACTTCGCGACCTTGCGGTAGACTCCGTGCCGATAAACTTCCTCGACCCGAGGCCGGGCACGCCGCTTGAAAATTCAAAAGAGCTTACCCCTATCAATTGCCTGAAGATAATAGCGCTCGTCAGAATGATGCTCCCAAAGGCCGATATCGTCATCTGCGGCGGGAGAGAAAAGAACCTCCGTGAGCTTACGCCTTTGATCTTTGCCGCCGGAGCTAACGGCATGATGATAGGCAACTACCTCACCACTAAGGGTAGAGAGGTGGCCGACGATCTCCAAATGCTAACCGATCTCGGCCTTGTCGCGCGCAGCACCCCGCATGAGCATATTTCCTGAGACTGGATAATCCCTATGGACATTGTAGAATTTGCCAGAATCGCACTGGAGGGCGCACAAGAGGCCGGCCTCAAGCGCGTCTTACTGGAAATTGACGGCGCCCAGGGCAGGGTCATAACCATTGATAATAAGCCGCTACTAAATTTCTCCTCCAATAACTACCTTTCTCTCGCAAACGACACGCGCCTTATAGAGGCGGCAAAAGAGGCCTTGGAGCGTTACGGCGTTGGCAGCGGCGCTTCCCGTCTGATTTCGGGGAACATGAAGCCGCACAAAGAGCTTGAAGAGCGTATAGCGCGTTTTATGGGACGCGAAAGGGCGTTACTCTTTAATTCCGGTTATCACGCCAATATCGGGCTTATCCCGGCCATTGTTGGCAGGCGGGATGAGATATTCGTTGACAAGCTCTGCCACGCCTCCCTTATAGACGGCTCAATACTTAGCAGGGCCGGTATCAAGCGCTATCCGCACAGGGATACAGAGGCCCTGGAAGGGCTTTTAAAAAAATCAGGCAAAGGGAGAAAGCTCATCATAACCGACGCCATCTTTAGCATGGAGGGAACTATCGCCCCTCTAGCGGAGATCATTGAGCTATCAAATAAATATGGCGCCCTCGTCTATATAGACGACGCGCACGGGGTCGGCGTGCTCGGCGCCGGGGGCAGGGGAACGCTCGAAAGCCTCGGCCTAAAGGCAGGCGAGAATGTCATAGAGATGGGGACCTTTGGCAAGGCCTTCGGGACGTTCGGCGCGTTCGTCGCCGCGGATAAGGTAATAATCGAGCTTCTTAAGCAAAAGGCGCGCTCTTTTATCTACACAACGGCGCTCCCTCCCGCAATCGCCGTAGCCACGATCAAGGCCATTGATATCGTTGAATCTGAACCAGAAAGACGTGATAAATTAAATAGTAACGTAATAAAGCTAAGAAAAGGTCTTAGCTCTATTATTGGTGAAGATTCAAAGGCCCATATAGTACCGATAAAAGTCGGAGAGGCGCAGAGCGCGCTTGATCTCTCAAAAAAGCTCTTTAAGGACGGATATTTTGTTCAGGCCATAAGGCCGCCGACCGTGCCCAAAGGCAGCTCCATGCTCCGCGTAACCGCTATGAGCGAGCATAGCCCCGAGGATATCGAGGGCTTTACCAGGGCCGTCATTGCGGGGATGGGGGGTATTGATGAGTAAAAAGACCCTGCTTTTCGCCCACGGATGGGCGACCGATCACAGGGTCTGGGACCCTTATATAGAGAGGCTCTTAAGTAGCGGCGAGCCTTATGAGGTTGTAAACCCTGACCTTCCCGGCCACGGTAAGGTAAGTGTTGATCGCTACGAGGAAGGGGGATTAAACTGCGGTATTGACAAATTCTCGGAAATACTGGAGAATATCCGTATTCAAGACCCACAACTTGCCCCGATCGCCATAGGATGGTCGCTGGGCGCTTTGCTTCTTATGAAGATGGAGCTTTTAAGGCCCGGGAGCTTTTCCGGTCTCGTCCTTGTCGGCGCCACGCCCTCGTTTGTTTCAAGAGTTGGGTTTCCACACGGGCAAAAAAGGGCGATAGTCAGAAAGATGATGGCCGATCTCAAAAAGGAGCCTCAAGAAGCCCTTGAGAGATTTTATGGTTTGAATTTTACTGATACTGAGCTTGCCGGGCCCGAGGCCAAGGCTTTTCTAGGTAAATTTTCCGGGGCAGAGGCGGATACCCGCCCGGAATCGCTCTCAAATGCCCTTGAAGCGCTCTATAATACTGATATCATTGATGAAATAGATTCGCTAGATCTTCCGGTCCTGATCCTTCACGGCGCTCAGGATAATGTCGCCCCAATGGGTGCGGCCAGCTTTTTGGCCCGTAAGATAAGGGGGGCGAGGCTGCATATATTTGAAGACCTGGGACATGCTCCTTTTTTAACTGATCCGGGCTCATTTTTTCAAATTACCGGGGATTTTTTCTCTGAAATTTTAGATTAAGATTTCCGAAATTTTTCATTAAAAACCAAACTTTGCGCTAGCAATAGCTATAGGCCTATGCTATAATTAATGTGATTCCAGATACAATTCTTTTTATTCATGAATTGATGCCTATGATGTGGAGTTTGACAGATGCGTCGCAACCAGATTATAATAGCAATTGCAGTCCTGGTACCGGCTCTTTTAGCGGCTATCTATTTCGGTTTTATTGCCGATAGAGCGGATTATGTCGCGAAGATATCCGGGGTCGAGGGTCAGGCTTCGATACTGAAGCTTGAAGTACTCAGGGCGATACCTATTGAGGCCGGCCAGGGCATTGAGCTCGGCGACATAATACGTACTAAGGAGGACTCAAAGGTAGAGATCACATTTACCGATGGAACCGTTATAGGCGTAGCCGCCAATACCAAGATCAATATCATGGACTATCTTGTCGAGGGAACCGAGAGAAAGAGGGGTTTGATAAAGCTCTCAAGAGGTAAGCTCAGGGCTATTGTAACCAAGGCCAGCAAGGGGGCGAAGCCGGGACGATTCAATGTTGTTACACCCACTGCCATAACAGGCGTAAGGGGTACTGACTTCTTTGTCTTTCATTCCAAGGGGCTCACCAAGCTGGCTGTTAAAGAGGGTTCCGTGGATATATATAACCCGACCAAGTGCGGCGAGGGCACAAGTGGCGAGCTAAATAGGCAGGACTGCGGCAACGTGGTTGTCGATGCCGGGCGTTCCACCAAAGTCATGGCGTCCTTTGAGCCTGAACCACCGAAGTTTATTACGGAAGAAGAGATGATAATACTAACAGAGGAGACTACCATAGCCTATGTGGAGCCTGAGGTCGATCCCAATATGGAGCCTATCACATTCGCGGAAGAAGGCGCACAGTCTCCGATAATGACGGCCTCTCTTCCAAAAGGGCTCCCGCCGGTCCATAGGATGCCAGAGCCTGTAAAACCGCTAAAGCAGATCAGTGCAAGAGATGTGGGCCGGATATCCACCGCCGACCTTATGAAGAGGATCAACGAGGGGAAAGACGTTCTTATCTTCGACGTGAGGGAAAAAGTTGCCTATGACGCCAGCCTTGTGAAGATCAAGGGTTCCGTGAGGGTACCCCTTAGCCAGTTGCCCAGGGTCGCGAGGAGGCTTCCACCCGGAAGGATGGTAGTCACATACTGCTCAAAACCCAAAGAGGCCACCAGCTCCAAGGCGGCGGCCATACTCATGAATAACGGCTATCAGACCGTCTTTGTTCTTGAAGGTGGACTCTATAGCTGGGAGTTCTACGACTACCCCATAGTATTCAAGTAAGGTGTATTAATTGAGAAAGCTTAACGCAATACTTTTTATAGCGCTTGTCTCTTTTGTTTTCTGCGCGTTCAATGCCTATGCCCAAGATCCAGATGACGGAGCCGAGAGGATAACGGCCGTTGATCTTATGGACAGGCTCGACAAGGGCGAAAATATCGTGATCTTCGACGTTCGCGCGAGAGAGGCCCGTGGAGAGACCAAGATCAAAGGGGCGGTGACAATGCCCCTGAACGAACTGGGGGACAGGATAGGCGAGATACCCTTCGGCGCGATGATCGCCGCCTACTGTACGTGACGAGCGGAGGCCACGAGCGCACGTGCTGCGCTCATGCTAAAGGAGTTGGGTTTCCAGAAGGTCTATGCCATTAAGGGTGGGCTGGCGGCAATGGAGGCGGCGGGTTTTGAGATGGAGCCCAGGTAGATAGGCAGATAGCCAGAGAACCGCCTCTTAGCCGACTCAAAGATCAACCCTTCAGAGCCTTAAGTACCTCATCTACATGCCCCTTTACCTTTACCTTGCTCCAGAGCTTTTCAATAAACCCTTTTTCATCTATTATAAATGTCGATCTTATTATGCCCATGCTCACCTTGCCGTAGAGTTTTTTCTCACCGTACGCGCCGTACTCCGTAGCGACCTTCTTTTCCGTATCGCTTAGTAGGGGAAAGTTCAAATCCTGCTTGTCCATGAACTTCTGGTGGGTCTCTACCTTGTCGGGGCTTACCCCTATGAGCGCGGCCTTGGTTGCGGTGACCCTCTTTATGGAGTCCCTGAAATCGCAGGCCTCGGTCGTGCAGCCCGGGGTATTGTCCCTGGGGTAGAAGTACAAAACGACCTTTTTCCCCTTGAGATCCTTAAGCGAAAGCGTCATTTTTTTGCCCTTTGCGTCTATGCCGTCAAGTGTGAAGCCTGGCGCCTTGTCTCCTATATTCAGCATTTTAGATACCTCCCTCCTGTTTATATCTATTTTACCACTAAAACGCATTTAGAAAAACAACTGGATTAGCAGGGCCGAACATGATAAAAATATATACATGTGCTACAGTGGGTACGACCCACGATATGAGACTAACGGACAAACTCGAAAGGGTCATTAATTATGGAGACGGAAGTAGATTATTACGATCTGGCTATGCAAGAATCTTTAAAGGCGGACGCAAGCCTGGATAAGGTTCATTCGCTTTTAGAGAAAGCTCTTGATGAAGGTAATCCGGATGCCGCATATACTCTCGGTAATTGGTATATGCACGGTAAGCATGTTGAAAAGAATCTGAGAAAAGCGACGACACTGTTCAGGTATGCCGCTAGAAATAATGTGCCGGGTGCCTTGTATGATATGGCCGTCTCTTATGAAAAGGGGAACGGCGTTAAGAAAGACACCAGGTTAGCGATGGAGCATTATCTCCGGGCGACTATATATGGGAATAAGCAGGCATTTCATGCTGTCGGTCGCTGTTACTATTGCGGTGTCGGCGTCGATGAGAACAAACGTCTGGCAAGAATATGGTTCAGGCGCGCAAAGGAACTGGATGAGGAAACCGTAGGGCAGAATTAATAGAGTGCGCCCGCCGTTTTGATTTGCCGGCGCGTTTTTGTTTAAGAGATAAAAATATGACAATAAAAAAAGGGTGGGCATTGCCCACCCTTTTTTGTATGATGAGGGTACGAAATCAATCGGCGCCATAATTATATCAGGGATGAAACCATGACAGATGAGGATTATCTAAAGAAGAACGAAGAATTTGAGAAGACCATCGGTGAGGATTCGACAGAGCCCGCCCCGCTCTTGGAGTGGGGGAAGATGCTCGTCGAGTGGGCCGAGCTTATTCATGGCGAGGGTACAAATCCGGCTAGGGTTACCTCGCTTTTTTTTGAGGCCGATGAGAAGCTTCAGGAAGCCCTGGCCCTGGACGATAGCCTTGTCGAGGCCTATGAGCAGCTCGTCAGTATAAACTTCAGAAGGGCCGAGATCGAGGACCCCGACGGAGGGGAGAAGCTCAAGTTCGAGGCGGCCATTTTCGCGATGGGCGCCGGCTCTTGCCTTATCCTAGAAGGCGATATGAAACGGGCCGAAGAGTTCTTCAATAAGAGCTTTGAGACCATACGCGACACCAACCAGATAGCGGTCATTCCATTTATCTTTAAGCTCGCCCTGGATTTCCTCAGTGACAGGGAGGATGAGAAATATACCTTCGCCGCGAAGAGGCTCGTCCAGACCGCACAGACTTCCGGCCACGAGGAGATGAATATTTTATTAAGGGCGGTTCTCGACAACAAGCTCGAAGAACCTGCCAAACCTACGCTCGCCGCCCGCGCCTCATACGAGCTGGCCAAAAGGATCGTCGAGGGGTAGAGTTTTCTCCGGACGACCTTCTCCAAT
>CBDVCO010000104.1:0-6678 GCA_965372515.1 uncultured bacterium
ACGGGATTAAATTCCGTATTTGAATGCGAGCCGTCGCAGAAGGGGTCGTTCTGTGTGGCGCCGCAGCTGCACCAGTAGTAGGTATCGGGTTCGAGTTCGGTTACGAGCGGTTCTTTCGCGGTTATTTTGGGATTTGCCATGATGTGTCTCCTTGTCGTTTGCAGGTGTAGAGAGCCCGGCGACAATCGGCGGGTATTGAGGGGATATTATAGTAGATATTGAGGTGTGGTTCAAGGTTTGAGAAGAGAAAAAGAAAAGAAAAAGCCCGACTCTTTTTAGCGAGTCGGGCTTTGGTTTGTTTGTCTATATGGGGCCTGGCGTTCTAGGCCGCTTTTACGACCGCGCCCGAGCGTATGCACCTTGTGCAGACGCGTATCTTCTTGACGGAGCCCTTGTGCACGGCCTTGACCTTCTGCAGGTTGGGGTTCCACCTTCTTCTGAGCTTATTATGGGCGTGGCTCACGTTATTGCCGTAGACCGGCCCTTTTTTGCATATTTCACATACTGCCGCCATGATATTTCTCCTTCGAGTATCGGTAATCTGGAAGATTAGCACAGAAAAAAGGGCTCTGCAACACTTTTTTTCATGATCTTGGCGGGATAGCGGGGCATGGGACAATGGATACAGTTACGACTCGTAGTCTACCGATGTTATCCTTATTGACGCTTCTTTTATATAGTCGGCCACCTTTACATGTTCCGGGTGTGCGCGGTATTTCTCCAGGTCGTCGAGCGAGTCGAAGGTGGCCGTAAGGGCGATATCGAAAGAGCGTTCTTTGTGGATGATGTCAATGCCGACCTCAAGGCTCTTTAGCACGTCTATCTTCCCGTCAAGCCCCCTTAAGACCTCCGCGTCCTTTTTAGCGTTCTCCGCTGTCGGTACCTTGAGCTTAAATAGTACTATATGTGTTATCATCTCTGCCTTTCTTTCCGGTCTTATGTGGTCTTTATGTTGTAATACGAAAAGGCGCTTTTGGCTATGGACTTTAAAAGGCCTTAACGGCCTTCTGTCTTAATGCCTTCACCTTCGAGCAGGGCCGCGGTAACGCCCGGGCCCGGTCTATCCACGCCGTCTTGTTTTATGAACTTCACCCCGCAAGATGGGCTGCCTTCTTTTAGTATCGCTGTTTTCGCTCCGGTCATGCGCGCCATCTTCAAGACCGTTTCTCCGCCTTTTAAGAACTTTGCGGTAACGTCGTTACCGTCGGAGTCGACGACCATGGTGGCGCCCAGAACGACCTCCCATCCGTCGCCGCCTTTTATCTCTGCCGTTTTGCGCGGGGTGCCGAGCCCTCCAAGCTCTTCCGGGCATACGGGGACATGCTCACCTCCGCTCTCCGCTACCTCTTTATCATAGGCGTCTGTTCCGTCATGGCGGCATTTAATCCCCAAAAGGCAGGCGCTCACTATTATAGGCGCGTCACTCACGGCTGTTTATCCGGCTTAATTCCCAATCAATCAACAATGGTAAGGGGCGGGTTTGTTGTGCCACCCGCTTTAACGGGGTCTTTGATGTAGACCCTTCTGCCCTTTATCTCGACCAGGCCTCTGCTTATATAGTCGATGGCCTGGGGATATATCTGATGTTCTTTTTCGAGTATTCTTTTGCTTAGCGAATCCACCGTGTCGTTGTCAAAGACCGGCACGACGGCCTGGATTATTATCGGCCCGCTGTCGAGCCCTTCGTCGACAAAGTGTACGGTGCACCCGGAGAACTTCACCCCGTGCTGAAGGGCCTTCTCCTGAACTTCGAGTCCTGGAAAGGCGGGCAGGAGCGAGGGGTGGATATTGATGATGCGCTCGGGAAAGGCTTTTAGTATTGCGGGGCTTAAAAGCCTCATGAATCCGGCGAGCACGACAAGTTCTACTGAATGTTCTTTTAGAATTTCTATTACTTTTTGGTCGAAGTCTTTTTTTTCGGGGTAGTTTGTCCTTGAGACCACTTTTACGGGGATATTATGTTTCCTGGCCCTCTCAAGGGCAAAGGCGTTGGCATTGTTCGATAGCACGAGCCGTATATTTACTTTGAGGCGTCCGGCTTCGACAGAATCGATGATGCTCTGGAGGTTGGTCCCGTTACCCGAGACAAGGACGGCGATATCCATCATCACTGCGGCTCCGTTTAAATAAACTCCACCTCTGGAGAAGTTGTTTTTGTCCTGCCCTTTGTAATCTCCCCGATCTCAAAGGCCCTTATCTTTTCTTTTTTGAGCGCGCCGATGACCTTGACCGCGTCGCGCTTTCTTACAATTACGGCCATGCCTATTCCGGCGTTAAAGGTGCGCATCATCTCTAAGGGGGCGATATTTCCGCCCTCTTTTATAAGGGTGAATATCGGGGGCACGGGCCACGAGCCCTTGCGGATAAGAGCCTTTGTGCCTTTTGGCAGTACCCTTACGATATTGCCGGCCATGCCGCCGCCTGTTATGTGCGCCATCCCGCAGAGCTCGAATTTCTTTATTACCTTTAAGAGCGGCCTTACGTAGATGCGTGTAGGGGTAAGGAGCTCGCTCGATATGTCGCGCCTTAGGCCCTTTGGCCTCGTAGAGGGCTTAAGCTTCATTTTATCAAAGAGGACCTTTCTGGCAAGTGAAAATCCGTTTGAGTGAAGCCCGCTGGAGGCCAGTCCGATAATAGCGTCGCCAGGGCGGACCTTTTTCCCGTCGATGATCTTCTTTTTCTCCACCACCCCGACGGCAAAGCCGGCGAGGTCATATTCGCCTTTATTATACATGCCCGGCATCTCGGCGGTCTCACCTCCGATAAGAGCGCACCCGGCATCTTTGCAGCCCTTTGCGATCCCTTTTACAATATCTCTTGCTTTTTCGGCCTTTAATTTTCCTGTGGAGAGGTAGTCGAGGAAGAAGAGAGGTTCGGCGCCGCTAACGACGATATCGTTTACGCACATGGCCACGAGGTCTATGCCGATGGTGTCGTGCCTATCGGTGGAGAATGCGACCTTGAGCTTGGTTCCGACCCCGTCGGTGCCGCTAACGAGCACGGGCTCTTTAATTGCGGCGAATTTGGCGCTAAAGAGCGCTCCGAAACCGCCGAGAGAGCCTAGAACTCCCGGTCTCCCGGTCATTTTGGCCAGGGGTTTGATGAGCCTTACGAATCTCTCGCCTTCGTCTATGTCTACCCCGGCCGATCTGTATGTGAGGGGCTTTTTCATGTGCTGATGGTTATATAAAATTACTCGGCTAAAGTCAAATACTCTTGTCGAGGGTAAGAGCCTTGACTATTAAGAGCCTTTTTTGGTAGTTTATAGGGTAGCTTAATATATATTGGAGTTATAGCTTAAGCTTTATCTTCATAATTTTGTTCATTAAAAAAAGATTTTGTTCAAGTACTTTTGATTTCTGGCAAATCAGCTGGATTGGTCAATGGAGACTTTCATCAATGGATATGTACTTTGAACACAGCGCAAAAATGGTATCAAGTGTGAATTTATTCACATTTAGAGTGCTTTCCGTAAGGCCTGTCGCGCAGAGTGTGGGGGCAATTTATGGATAGGGCCATAGAGCAGAGATCTATAAGAAAGATGACCACGAACTATGTGGTCGTCCTCATAATCCTCGCCGTTATCGCTTTTGGAAATTTCTATATCATGCGCGCCAGCATTCAGGGCGAGCAGACCACCGCCGCCGTTATCAACGTGAGCGGCCGCCAGCGCATGCTCCTTCAGCGTAGCGCCATGTTCGCCCAGAGGGTTCTGGTCACAAGGGACGAAGCCTCGCGCATAGCCTTCCTCGATACAGTCAAATTGATGCAAAGGTCCCA
This sequence comes from uncultured bacterium, assembly GCA_965372515.1. Lineage (GTDB taxonomy): Bacteria > Desulfobacterota > GWC2-55-46 > GWC2-55-46 > JAJCZF01 > CBDVCO01. Next base: position 3,781 of record CBDVCO010000104.1, read on the forward strand.
TGAGGGGCTTATAAGGGGCGATAAGACGTTGAATCTCCCCGGGATCACCTCTTCCGGCGTGCGCTCGATATTTTTCGACCCACCCGTAAACCTCGATAAGCAGGTGAGAGACTTTATCAAAGAGGCCAGGGCCTTTGCAAATGACCCGGTAGATGAGTTTGCCTTTAATAACCCCCACCTCCAATATATAGAGAATGCTGCCACTGACGGCCTGCTCGATTCCTTTGACATGCTGGTAAGAAAATACCAGAGCGAGAGTGAGGGGAAGATAACCTGGATAGCCACGCTCACCGCGTTGCTTTTTGCGATCTCCATAGCTGTTTTGATCTTTATGGGGCTTGCGGTATTTCGTCCCATGGTAAGGCGGATAATGATAGAGATGGAGAGGATAAGCGGGGCAGAGGCGAGGATAAGCGCGGTGGTCGGCTCAATGATGGACGGCCTCGTTACCTTTGACGATAATGGCATTGTCGAGACCGTCAACATGGCGGCTGTGACCATATTCGGCTTTAGTGAGGAACAAGCTGTAGGGCAAAGCGTAAACAGGCTTATTCCGAAGCTTTTGAGATATGGCCGGGTGGATGCGGACTCGGGTGGCGCCATGCGCGAGGTGAACGCGAGGAGGATGGATGGCGCGGAGTTTCCCCTGGAATATTCGGTAAGCGAAGTGCGGGTGGGCTCAAGGCGTATCTATGTCGCAACTGTCAGGGATATCGCTGACAGGAAGAGGATAGAAGAGGAGATTACCATAAAGAATATGGAGCTTAAGGCCGGCTCAAGGGATGACCGCGTATTCGGCCTGGCCATGGCGCTATTTAGTTCCACATACGATATGGGGGAGATACTAAACGGTACTCTCTCGCTGCTTGCCGGGAATCACCCGTATCCCGTTTCAGTGCTCTATCTCTTCGATGAGTTCAAAGGCAAGTTTGTCTGCAGGGCGTCACACGGGGCCTCGGATTCTCTCAAGCAGGAGTTTGATCTAGGCGAGGGCATTGTCGGGATATGCGCCGGGGAGAAAAGAACGCAGGTAATGGAGGATGGAGACGGGCCGGTCCACATGGCCATTGAGACAGGGGTAGGCAAGGTCTCGCCGGCCGCAATAATAGCAAGCCCCATATTCTACCAGGACAGGGTGATCGGGGTCATGACGGCCGCAAGCGCCGTGAGGCTGATAGAAAGAGACCGGCTCTTTATAGAGAGGCTTTGCGCGCAGATCGGTGTCGCCATCAATAATCTGCGTCAGTACGAAGATCTAAAGGAGCTCTCCGCGCGGTTAAAGATACAGGGCAAAGAGATAAGTCAGAAGAATGTCGAGCTTCAAGAGGCCAACAAGATGAAGAGCGAGTTTCTCGCTAATATGAGCCATGAACTGCGCACCCCTTTAAACGCGGTTATCGGCTTCTCAGAGGTCTTAAAGGACGGCCTGGCTGGCGAGCTTAACCCTGATCAGAAGGAATACGCAAGCGATATTTTCGAGAGCGGCCACCATCTTCTTTCACTCGTCAACGATATACTGGATCTGGCGAAGATCGAGGCCGGCAGGATGACGCTCTCTCTGGAGGTCGTGGATGTAGGCGGCATTATAGAGAAGAGCATTTCAATCTTAAGGGAGAATGCGCTCGAGAACGGGATCAGGTTATCGTCTAAGATAGAGGAGGGTATTGAGGGCTTTACTCTGGACGCGCGTAAGTTCAGGCAGATTATCTATAACCTTCTCTCAAACGCGGTCAAGTTCACGGATAGCGGCGGCAGGGTCGATGTTGTGGCAACTATGGTCGAGGTCGACTCAATGGAGTTCTTCGAGGTCGTTGTCACAGATACCGGCATAGGTATCGCGCTCGAAGAATTGGAGAAGCTCTTTACGCCCTTTGTTCAACTTGACGCATCCATGTCGAGGAGGTATGAGGGCACAGGGCTGGGTCTCGCTATGGTAAAGAGGCTTATGGGGCTCCATAACGGTACGATCAGGGTAGAGAGCGAGGAGGGCAAGGGCACGAGCTTTATTGTAAGGTTCCCTGCGGGACTTGAGGCAGGTGGTCCTCCCTTGACTGAAGATAAGAGCCGCGTATCATCTGTAGGGGGAGGCACGCCTGAGCGGGTTCATTCCACTAACCCCTCCCTTGCGCTTGTCGTTGAGGACGATGATTCTTCTGCCGAGCTTATAAGGCTAAGGCTTGAAAAGGAAGGTTTTAAAGTAGTCAGGACCACCAGCGCGGAGAAGGCTCTGGAAGAGGTCGCAATCCGGCTCCCGGACCTGATCATACTCGATATAATTCTTCCCGGCATGGACGGTTGGGAATTTCTTGCGAAGATCAGGGGTCATGAGAGACTCTCTCGTACACCTGTAGTAATAGTCTCGGTCATGGCGGACGAGAACCAGAGCAGGGGTTTTTCCCTGGGGGCCGCAAAGGTCCTTCAAAAACCGCTCAAGAGCGAGCAGCTCTTAAGCGTGCTCTATGAAGTCAGGAGCCTGGAGGTTGAAGGTGAACAAAGGGGCTCGGTGCTTGTGGTCGACGACGACCCCAAGGCGGTCGAACTCGTTGCCGTCTACCTTAAGAACGCGGGCTTTGAGGTCTTGAGGGCATACGGCGGCGCCGAGGCGATAGAGCTGGCCGTAGGTGAGAAGCCGGCGCTGATAATCCTTGACCTGATGATGCCGGACGTAAACGGCTTCGATGTGGTAAAGAAACTGAGCACAAGGTCCGATACCGCCCGGATACCGATTATAATACTAACGGCAAAGCAGATCACCGATGAAGATAGGAAGACCCTTAACGGAGGGATAGCCAGGATAGTCGAAAAGAGTGAATTTAATCACGGTAACTTTATCGCTGAGGTGAGGCGCGCCATGCAAAGCGGCGATGGGTCTGAAACCAGGTCAATCGCCGGTTAGTT
>CBDVCO010000105.1:0-6654 GCA_965372515.1 uncultured bacterium
TTAAAAGACTAGTCAATATAATGAGGGGTTTGTCTCATAAATGCAACAGATGGGATGAATCGTGAGGTAGAAAGGACTCCGTTTCAGTACCTTCGCCCCGTCCTCTATCTTTTCGTCAGGGATTTAGAAAATCAGTATAAACGTTCATTAAAGAGAACTCGGTTAAAAACTTATCCTTCTCTTCCTCAGAATTGATCGTATGGACATATGTCGGTATATGCTTTCTGGCCAGCAAGCTCGGCAGCGTTGTAACGGCCCTCCCTATTGGCATCGTTATGGCAAAAGGACCCTTAAATCTATCGACCCATTTCAGCACCTCTTTATTACTCCCGTTATAACGATAGAGCGTCCAGATAATCTGTTCAAACCCCATCTTTTGGACAAGGTCATAGTTTGAAGGGTTATAGATTTGAGGAATAATCCTTTTTCTAAAGTCCGGTACTTTTTTCGCGATAACCTCCAGAGCCTTAATATTATTTTCTTTTACATCTGTAACGATTGTAGCTGTTGGATTCTCTTTTATCCACGCGATCAAACCATCCAACGTGCATTTTTGAAATTCGGATTTATTCTTAACTAGCGTTTGAAATTCTTTTAGTGTCGGCTTTGCCTTTGTACTGAACCCAAAAGAGCGTTTAAAACTACCCTCCCAATCATGGATACAGACAAGATGGCCGTCGCTCGTAAAACTGAAATCAAGTTCAAAATAATTGAAGCCCTTCTTTATATTTTTATTCAAAGCATCATAGCTGTTTGTATAGGTCTTCCCGGAAACACCTCCACCGGCGTGCGCGATCCTTTGGGCCTCAAACTCTAAGGGAGAATTAAAGCCTGAAAAATACCGGATATCGTCCGAATTTAATCTGTAAACCTGTTCATAGTTGACCAGGGCATCGGCATCCGGTGGGATTATGCGACCGATATTCCAGTACTTGCCGTCTTTTCCAACAACCATGCACGGCCCGAACGTTCCAAAGGATTTATCTAATTTGCTGACATTCTCGCAAAAGTCTACCAGAAGGAAGGCTTTTCCCCTGTCAAGCGATCGCACATGATCTATCAAAGTCTTATGCACTGGACTTTTATCAAATTCGAACATAAGGGTGGTCTCAAGATCTTCATTTAACTCAACAAGCACAGGGGCCTTAAAAGTCCTGCCATCTATATCGATGATCTTTTTGGATAGATTGATCTCAATATTGTTCCGGACCTTTGGAAAATTCCAGAAGTTGGCAATATTGGGCCTCCAGGACTGGAGCCGACCTACAATCTCATCAAAATCCGATCCCTCTAACATCAAATCTCTCCCCAGCCCGATCTCACCCTTATAACCGATAAACGGTAGAAGAGTTGTTCCGACGTCAAGGGTCGAGCCTGCTTTATCTATTATCCTTTCCTTTTTAGAACCCGATTCAAAAATCATGAAAAGATTTCTTCTCTTTCCTTTTTTTAATTGATCATATGCGGGATTTCTCATCGACAGAGTATCTGAGGCTACTACTACGACTGTATTAGATCCATTTGGGGACTCGAAGATTTTTTTAATTAAATCGGCTATCAAATGATCCGAACAGGCCACAGCGTTTAGAATCGGGTTTGAACCATCCTTATAGGCAATATCCTTGCAGCCTATGGGAGAGGGATACCCATTCGGTTGGTGCGTATCCAGGGTCAGCGTAAACAGAGCGAACCTCTTCTCGTTTTCCGAGAGCTCCAGAAAACGTTTATAAATCATAGAAAATAGTGTGTCATCAAACAACCCCCATCCTGACCTGTAGTTTTGGTATTTCAACCGTGGTAGCAGCTCTTCCCTGCCCATGACTTCATCGAATTTATGGGTGGCAAAGAACTTCCCTTTTCCGGCAAAATCAAGGTCAGCACCTCCAAAGTATGTAAGATAATATCCCTTCTTTTTAAGTAGATCGCTCAAACAGACAGCCGATGGAAGAAACTTGTCCATGCCTGACATGGAATTGCCGTGCGACGGGGTTACCAAAGGAATTCCACATTGGCTACCCACCATAGCGCCCACTGTCCACCCGGTCCCCATGACCTCGCTGACATCAGTGAAATACGTGGCAGTTAGCTCGATGTCATGAAGCTCCTTCATCAAACCGGGAAAGAGTTCATTATCGAAATATGCCTGCTCCAGACTCTCCGCGTATATAAAAACCAGATTCTTGCTCTCTCCCGCACGTCTGATGGCAGGCTTTTTGTAATACTTATAAAACTCGCTCTCATCAACCGCTTCGGTTCTCTGCGTTAGAAAAATATTATACAGATCAAATGTTGCCGGGCTGATAAGCGGGGATATGAGGGCGGGTATAAACGCTGCGTAGATATATTTCTTACGGCCTGAGCTCTCCTTGGCTTTCGCCGTAAATGTCCAAAACGATAAAGCAAGAGCAAGAATTATAAAGAAAACCGAAGAACTGATAAGTCCCCAGTATTCCGAAAACCCGGCGCCGCCTAATCCGTATTTAACATGATAGACAACCGAATTATCTATACCGTTTTCCGTAAAATAGTCCGAAACTGCATAAGCTACATTAAGACATATGGAACTGAAAATCAGCAGACTAAAAAGGGCCCGATTGATTTTTAAAAGATTTGTCTTTCTATAGAAGAAGATGCCGACCGCAAATAGAACCAAAGACAAAATCAAAAGAAAACTCGAATTCATTCTTTCTCCGTATCCATGATAAATTTAGGGGTTAAAAAAACTCCACCCCTCACTACCTCTTCCGTACCTTCGCCCCATCCTCTATCTTTTCATCCGGATGGGTTATTACCTCCGCACCTTCAGCGAGCCCGCTTGTGACCTCAGCTACAAGCCCGGTCCTGTGCCCTATCTCGACCACTTGCTTTACGGCCCTCTCGTCCTTATAGAGAAATACCGCCCAGCCGCCCTGTTCCCTAAATAGCGCACTCATCGGGACTCTCAAGAGCCCCTCGCCCTCCCAGACGATAAAGCTCGACTCCACCCTGAAGCCGTCGCCGAGACGCTCCCAGACCTTAGCGTCAGTAGTAATGTCGCTTATAACGAGAACCCTCTGCTCTTCGACGCCTAAAGCCGAGACCTTTGTAAAGCCCGCGGGTTCGACTACCCTAACGCGCCCGTCGAGAGGAGTAAGACCGCCCCAGCGCTCGAATATAACCTTCGTCCCAGCCGCAATCTTTACCGAATCGGCGCTCAAGAGATCGGTCGCCACCTCTATGGCCCGCGGATCGCCGATCTCAACGAGTGGCTCTCCGTTGACTACGACCCCCTCGCTCTCATGTATGACCTTCAATACCCTTCCAGCTATTGGAGAGCGCAAGACTACTTTACCGTAGCTATTGTCCTTCTTCTTTGTACCCGTAAAACCGAGCGCGCTCTTTGCCGCTTCAAGCTCGTATTTAGCAACCTTTACCGAGAACTCCGCGCTCCGAAGCTTGGCCGCCGAGCCCTGGCTCGCGGCCTCGGCCCGTTCATAGTCCTCGGTCGAGACAAAACCCTCGCCAAAGAGTTTTTCTACACGCTCGGACTCTAGCCTGGCCAACCTTGAATCTGCCTCGAGCGCGCGTGCTCGTTCTTCGGCGCTCCTCAAGGCCGCGGCCGCGGCCGCTTTGCGCGCCTGTGCCTCAGCCCTGCTCCTCGGGTCGAGCGCCGTAGAGGGCAATGGCTCGATATTTACAAGGGTCTGCCCCTTTTTTACCGCGTCTCCCACGTTTAGTTCTATACGGCGCGCATATCCCGCGACCGGCGCGCTCACAAGAAAACGGTCGATCACCCTTGTTACCCCCTCTTCGGTGACCGTCACCGTGACGGGCCCCCGATCCGCGAGCGCAGTATCCACGCCGACCGGCTTCGGGCTATAGCCGTAGATTATCGCCGCTACTATCACGACGGCTACGGCCAGGAGTAAAATTATCCTTATCTTTGAACTCATAAACTATTCCTTGGTCTTTAAGACCTCAACGAGGTCAAGATGATCGAGCCGCCTTCTGACAATAAGCGAAGAGATTACGGCGGAGACCACGACCACCAGAGTCGAAAAGGCATAAGCACGCGGCTCCAGGACCAGCGGCACCCTGAATAGATCGCTCTGCAGGTTTCTCGTCATAAATATACAGAGCCACTTGCCGATAAGAAAACCGAGCGGAATCGCTAAGAAAGTCAGGACCGCGAGCTCTCCTAAAAGGATATATGAAATCTCGGCGCGTGTAAAGCCCAGAACCCTGAGGCTCGCTAGTTCCCTGCTCCTCTCGGAGAGCGCTATCCGCGCGCTGTTATATACCACGCCGAAGGTTATAGTGCCGGCAAGAATGATTATAAAGAATGTAAATATATTGACCTGCTCGCCCATGGTGTCGTAAAAGTTCCTTATGAGGTCCCTTACGTTCACGGTCCCGGCCACCCGGGGCATATTTTTAAGCCTCTCATTTATGTCGTCACTATATGCGGGGTCAATAAAGAGGTATGCCCCGCTCGTAGAGTTGCCCTCCCGCATCAGCCTGTTAAGCGCGCCTAGCTCCATATAGGCCGATACACCGATGAATTCCTTTACGAGCTTTACGACCTCGACCTCCCTTACGGGACGGCTCCCTTCGAGCGCCTCTATGGTGAGAGTCTGGCCCGGCCTTATGGCGAGAATTTTAGCCAGGTAGTCGGTAAGGACCACGCCCTCTTCGGGAAGCTCAATCGGCTCTAGCTCTTTATCGAGCAATGTATGTAGTGTGGCGTCGGCCTTCAAGCCCTGCACAGCGGTCCTGTAACTCCTGTGGCCGAAACTAAGCTTCGCGGGCACCGCCCTGAAGGGCTCCACGTAATGGACCCCCTCCATGCTATTAAGTTCGTGAACGGCCCTCATGGAAGCGGGCTCTGTAAAGCTCACCATAATGTCCTCGTGCGCGGCCATGGAGTACTGGACCTCTACCATATAATCCACCGCGCCGGAGAAGAAGTTCCCCAGCATCAATATGGCGCACGAGAGGGCTATGCCAGTGATGGTAAGAAGGCTCTTTATGGGCCTGCGTTCCAGATGGCGAAGGATCATACGGCCGGATTGAGAAAAGAGCCACTTAAGCCCAGCCCTCTCAACAAGCGTCTCCCTGTATCTGGCCGGCGGCTCAGGGCGCATGGCCTCGGCGGGAGAGAGGAGCGCGGCCCTCCTCACGGCGAATATGGTCCCAAGCGTAGCGCTTGCGAAACTCACAACAACCGCCTCCAGTATAATAAGCAATGTAAGTGTATAGTCGAGAAAGGGGAAGTTATAAAAACGCATATACATCATGCTCATCCCGTTACCGAGCCAGGCCCCAGCCGCGACCCCGGCAATCACGCCTAAGATTACCACGATGAATACCAGCCTCAGATAGTGTAGAGCTACATCCAAATTGGAATAGCCGAATGCCTTCAAGAGCGCTATCTGCTCGCGCTGGGTCCCGACCATTCGGCCTACGACTACATTCAAGAGGAAGGCCGCAACGCCCAGGAATATCACCGGGAATAGCCAGGCCATCTGCTTTAGTTGCCTGAACTCTTCGGAGAGGTAGCGGTGGGAGAGCTGATCGACCCGCCCGTAAGCCCCGAGGCCGCCGTAGGGCTCTATAAGGCTATCGAGACGGTCGATAACATCAGAAAGGTTCGCCCCGATTGAAAGCTTCATCACGACGTCGTTAAAGGCGCCCTCCATGTCGTAGGCCATGGAAAGAGGTGTGCGGCCCATCCATAAAGTAGCGTAGCGCTTAAAATCAGGGATAAGGGCGCCGGGGCGTATCTGGTAGATAAACTCCGGGCTAAGTGCCACGCCCACGATAGTCAGCGCCCTCTGCCTGCCGTTTATAGTGGTCCTGAGCTTGTCTCCGGGTGTTAGACGGTGGGCCTTGGCAAAGGTCTCGCTCACCACCACCTCGTCGTCCCTGCCGCTCTCTACCAAACGCCCCTCACGAAGAAAGAGGGCGTTAAGTAAAGGCTCGCCGCTATCCGGTATGCTCACGAGCCGGGCGGTAATCGGGTCTTTAAAGCCTCTTAGCTGCTCAAGGTCGATACTCGCAGCGGCCATCACCCTCGCCTCTGCACGCTCCACACCCTCTATGGCCTCAATGCGCCTTATAAGAGAAGCAGGCGCGCGCTTTAAAGAGACAAAGGCATCGGCAAAGCGGTACTCCTCATAATAACTGGCTCTCGCTCCACTCAAAGAATCGAGCGTAGAGAGGCTCATGACAAAGGTCGCCACCCCAGCCGCTATGACTAAGATAATGGCGAATGCCTGCCCCCTCATCCTCCAGAGGTCTCGAACGAGTTTCCTGTCTATCGCCTTCACTTGACTCCTACCAGACTAGATCATGCGGGCTCTTCTTCTTCTCGTTATGATAGACCTCGCTTATGAGGCCGTCGCTTAAGTGGATGACCCTGTCCGCCATATCGGCTATCCCGGCGTTGTGGGTGATTAGAACGGTCGTGGTGCCGATCTCCCTGTTGACGCGCTCGATCGCCTCAAGGACCTTTATACCTGTAAACGAATCGAGCGCGCCGGTGGGCTCGTCGCAAAGGAGCACTTCGGGGAGCTTCGCTATAGCGCGGGCAATCGCCACCCGCTGCTGCTCGCCGCCTGAGAGCTGGGCGGGGAAATGGTCGAGCCTCTCGGAGAGCCCTACGATCTCAAGGGC
>CBDVCO010000106.1:0-6562 GCA_965372515.1 uncultured bacterium
CCCCCACCCCCCCCCCCTCCTCTCCCCCCCCCCCCCCCGTCCCCGCACAGCTCTGGAGTGGTGGGCGGGGGGGGGGGGCGCGCCCCAGGGGACTACTCAGTCCTTAGTTAGCAGATCCTGGATCACCCGGCTCAACTCCTGAACGCTAAAGGGCTTGACAATTCCGGCTTTAAATCCACGGGCCTTTAGATCGGACATTACCGGGGCGTTTGAATAGCCGCTTGATACGACGGCGGCTACCTCCGGGTCTATCTTTATGAGTTCCCCTATTGCCTTCTCTCCTCCCATGCCGCCGGGTATGGTAAGGTCCATGATTACCAGATCAAAGGGATTGTCCTTTTCTTTTGCCTCCCTGTACGCTTCGATAGCCTCGCTACCGTCCTTTACGCTCTCTACGTCGTAGCCGAGATTGGTTAGTATCTCGACCACGACCTCCCTGACGACATCCTCATCGTCCATGACTAACACCCTGCCGGTGCCGCGCATGACTCCGTCCTTTGGCGCATCCGTTGCCGGCACGCATAATTTAGATACGGGCAAATATATATCGAATGTGGCTCCCTCGCCGTTTTCGGAAGCAACTGCTATATGGCCGTTGTGCTTAGTTATTATGGAATAGGCGCTCGCAAGGCCGAATCCGCTCCCCGTGCTCTTTGTCGTATAGAAAGGGTCGAATATCTTCGAAATGATATCGCCGGGTATTCCAATGCCGTGATCGATCACAGATATTCTGACGTATTTTCCCGCCTTGAGCGGAATATCGCTCCCGGCTCCCACCACTACGTCGTCTGTCTTTACCGTTATAACCCCGCCCTCGGGCATGGCCTGGTCGGCGTTTATAACGAGGTTCTGGATCACCTGGTCGATCTGTCCCTTGTCGGCTTCTATAACGCTTATCTCGTCCGATATCTCGAAATCGCACGCCGTCTTCGAACCCCTCAAGGCAAACTCTGTACTCTCTCTGACGAGCTTGCCCGGGGCTATCGCCCTTTTGATCGGCTCTCCGCCCTTAGAAAAGGTCAGGAGCTGTTGCGTAAGGCCCTTTGCCATGAAAGACGCCTTTTCGGCCTCTTCAAGCCTGCTCCTTACCTTATCACTCGTTGAAAGGTCGTTTGCGAAAGAGATATTTGCGAGAATCCCCGTCAGGATGTTGTTAAAGTCGTGCGCTATGCCTCCTGCGAGCACCCCCAGGGATTCAAGCCTCTGGGACTTCTCTAGCTCCCTCTCCATCTTCTGCCTTTCGGTCACGTCCTCCTGCACCGCGAGAAAGTGGGTGATATCTCCACTTTCGTCCATTACAGGGGTAATGACGGTACTGGCGAGATACCCCTCTCCGTTCTTCTTCTGGTTCCTGTATATGCCGCGCCATACCTCGCCCGAGAGTATGGTATCCCAGAGCTCCTTGTGCACCTCCTTCGGGGTCTCCTTTGAGGCCAATATGCGCGGGTTCGCGCCCAGCGCCTCTTCCTTTGTATATCCGGTCGTCTCGGTGAATTTTGGGTTTACGTATTCTATTACGCCGTTGACGTCGGTTATAAGGATCATGTTGGCGCTGTGTTCGATCGCCGTAAGGAGCTTACGCATCTCTCCCTCGGCCCGCTTTCGCTCGGTTATATCCTGGACTATGCTTATGACCCTCGTGACCTCGCCCTCTTCCCTTAAGAAGGTCGTGGTTATCTCGGCTGGAAATATCTCGCCGTCCTTCCTCTTAAGATTCTGCTCGGTCCTTAATAAGTCCTCGCCATGATAGATGACCGCCTTCATCTTACTGATGAAGGCCTCTGAGCCGCCCTCAGGGTAGAATATCCTGGTCTCCTGGCCCATGCACTCTTCGGGCCTGTAGCCGAAGATTGTCTCTACGGTCTGGTTTGCGAACTCTATGACCCTCTCCGGCATCCTCACGCTGAATACAGCCTCGCCGAGCGAGTTGTGGAGCTTTTCAAGGTAATCCCTTTCATTCTTTAGCTCCTCCTCGGCCCGCTCACGCTCTGCGTTCTCGATCTTAAGCGTCTCATTCGCCTCTTCAAGATCTCTGGTGCGCTCCTCCACCTCATTCTCCAGGTTTTCCGAATATTCCTTAAGGCGCCTTATCATGGGGTCGCTGATGCGAAGAAAGAGTATCGAGCCTAAAATAATTACCGCGATCGCCACACCCCCGGCCGCAAAAGAGGCCCTGACAAAGGACGCCCTGATCTCTGAGATGTCTATCTTTGCTACGATTCCGAGTTTCAGGACCGCGACCGGCTCGTATGCCGCAAGCACCGTCTCCCCCCTGTAGTCGAGCCCCACAAGCGAGCCCGACTGTCCCGAGAGGGCCTGGCGCATGGGTTCGGCTATAGTTGAATCGAATGGAACGGGCTTGGGTTTCTCCAGGTCGTGGTGGCGGTGGCTAAGAAGAAAGACCATCTGACCCTCCACGAGCCTTGCCATGGTAAACTCGCCGGTCTCACCAAAGCCCTTGAAATTCTTATGCGCCTCTGTAATCTGACTTATGGTGGCCGCCTCTGCGCCCTCTGGATAATCACGGTTATAGAGAGCGTCGAAGCGCGCGACGGCTTCAATAAGGCGCGCCCTGCTTTGGGCCGTCTCAATCAGGCGAGCACGTTCCTCTTCAAATGCCGCTTGATAGAGCATAGCAATAGCGGCACCGGCCACGACAAAGCCCACGATCGCCATGACAAGGATCAGATAGAAAACTCTATTGCGCGCGTTCGATGCCAAAATTCACCTCTAAGATATTGGATAATTATCAAGAGAAAAGCCATTTTATAGTAATTCTTTAACTTGTGTCAATTGTTACAACAAAAGAGGACTACGAGTCGTCCCGTAGCCCTACAAAAATAGAAAAATGATATTTTTTCTGGAAAGATATTCCCAATGCCGGAGCTAGGCTCCCCCTCTTTCCTCGAGGTGGAAGTAAGGCGGGTTTGTGCTTATGCGGCTATCTTCTATCGCGTTACCAACGGTAAACCAGTAGAAGTTTTGGAGGTAGTTATCCATAATATTTAATATCGCAAGCAGCGAGTCATCCATAAAACAGCCTATGCCGGTTCCTCTAAGCCCCAGTGCCTCGGCCTCAAGGTAGAGGACCTGTCCTATCATGCCCGCCTCCCAGAAGAGGTCCCTGTATCTATAGGGCGCCCTCTCTATCGTCTCCATAAACTGGGCTACCATGGAGATAGAAAAGGCCCCGTCTCCCGCTATATCCTGGTTACAGGCGAATTTTTTCGCCAGCTCCCTCAGATCCTTCCTGTCGAGGAGATAGAGATGAAAATCGTCTGGCGTTTCCTTTATGCGCTCCCAGAGTATGCCGAAGTCGGTCCTCTTCTGTACCTCTTCAAGGACCTTCTCATCGCGTAGAAAACAATATATGCCGGGCTCAAGCCCCGTAACATTGTGGACCATGATAAAAAAGTGTACCCTGACCTTGCCGACCCCGACGTCGAACGGGGCCTTGCCCTTACGTGGAACGGTACGGTCGAGTATTGCGAGGAAATCCTCCTTGCTTATGGCCGCCTTGCCGTCGTAGGCCTGCCCGCTCCTTCTCTGCCTGATAATCTCCGCCCCGCTCTTTTCTACACCCTTTCTATCATCCAGAAAGTCCGTATCCTTAAAGGGGATCCATTGACCCATGGTCGTGGGCTTCCTCGTCGTGTCGAGCACAGAATCTATCGCCTCCCACTTTACGTGCTCAGCGCTAAGCCTTTGCGGCACGCCATAAAAGTCGAGCCCCGAAAAGCTCTCTATTATCGCCGGGCTGATATCCTTTGGAACCTCTTTAGCGACGGAGACCCCGCCCGCCCCGGCCTCGTGGACATAGCAAAGCAGTTCAGCCTCCTCGCGTTCATTCTCTTCCCAGGCGACCTTATCAAAACCGAGTACCCGGTCGATATCGTCATGGGAGAGCTTATTGATGGCCGTCACCTGCCATCCGTTAAGGGAGGCAGAAAAGGAAAGGGCCGCGAGCGCGTGGCCTATGTCGAGGTTCGTATACCGAAAGGCCCTCTCGCCGTACTTCCACGCCTCGCGCCAATAGATACTGGTTAACCCTACAAAGAAACCCGTGGGTTTGAATTCTTCTGAAATAGGCTCCCAGAAGGCGGCGTCGAATGAGGCCCGTTCTTCCAGTTGATGTCCGTACGGATTGTAATGATAGACCCCGCCTTTTTCATTTTCACCGATCATCGGCGGTAGTATCAAGTGGGCCTCTGTCGGGTGGAGGTTCCCGCTCGAGGGATTACACCTCAAGGCCCAGGAACTCCCCTCGATAGACTTCCATGCCGAAAGGCCGAGAGACAATTCCAAAAACGCGGCTATGCTCTCTTTTGTAAAGGGAGCCGCGCCGGCGTCCTTACCCTTACCGTCCCTGTCATATAGGGCCGAATAGGGAGCGTCCGGGGCTTTGGTAATAAGAGGAAGCTCCGTAACCGGAACGTGCTGATAAGAGCTAAAGGGCAGGGGCTGGTTATTGAAGTCGAGCTCGCCCGGTCCGGCGGCGAACTTCTTCGGCCAGTGCTTTGTCCTCTCGTGATAATCCACTACGCCCATCGCTATCTTTGCCATCCGCGGATTCTATCATATTATCTGTACCTTTCCAAGACGGATAAGCGACTTGATAATATGATTGTCTTATCTACTACGTGCGCCGCGGACAAAAAATTCCGCAAACCCACGACGGTACGTTGCGCGGATAAAAACCGGACTGGTCCGGCTGGTGTGGCGGACTGGTCCGGTACCTGTGTGCCTTGACAAGTAGAGCCCGTTGCTGTACTCTTTTACCTTCTAACATCGTGTTTTTATTACTGAGGATGCCATTATCTTGGCTACACTTGACCAAAAAGCCCTGGACAAAGCAGACCTGAAGTTCATGGCCTTGGCCATGAAAGAGGCTGAAAAGGCTCAAGAAAAAGGCGAAGTGCCGGTAGGCGCTCTCATAGTCGTTGAAGGCAGGGCCGTAAGCCGCGGCCACAACACAAAAGAGACGACCGACGACCCGACGGCCCACGCCGAGATCCTAACGCTAAAAAAGGCCGCAAGGAAGCTTAATTCCTGGCGCCTTACAGGCTCGACACTATACGTAACGCTCGAGCCGTGTCTCATGTGCATGGGCGGGGTAATTCAAGCCAGGATCTCTCGGTTGGTCATAGCCGCTATGGACCCCAAGGCCGGGGCCTGCGGCTCGCTCTACGACATCTCAGCTGATACGCGCCTAAACCACACCGTAGAGGTAACAAAAGGCGTAATGGAAACAGAGGCAAGCGCTTTGCTAAAGGGGTTCTTTAAAGGACTCAGACAAAAATAAGACGGAGGAAAACGTGGCATTTAACGTACCGGAAAATATCTTTAGACAATACGACATACGCGGGGTCTACGGCGAGGACCTTACGCTGGAGGTGGCCGAAGCGCTCGGCAGGGTCTTTGCCGCTTATATACTTAAGGTCCAAAAACTTGAGAGCGCAAGGGTAAGCATCGGCCGGGACGTCAGAATAAGTTCCACGGCCATAAAGGACGCGCTCATAAAAGGGCTTACATCTTCCGGTGTCGACTGTGTGGATCTCGGCGAATGCCCGACCCCGCTCCAATACTTTTCCATACACCATCTCGACCTGGACGGCGGGATAATGATAACCGGAAGCCACAACCCGCCCGAATATAACGGCTTTAAACTAAGCGCCGGCAAGGATTCGATCCACGGCCAGGAGATCCAGAACCTCAAGATACTGATGAAGAACGAGCACCACCACCTGCTCCCGACCGGTCCCGAGACCGGCAAGGTGGAGAGCTTTGACATAATCAAGGAATATCTCGACTATGTAAAGACCCATTACGGCGTCCATCCTGTGCTCGACACTCCCATAAAGGTCGTCCTAGACTCCGGTAACGGCACCGCCGGGCCCGTGGCGCCTGTACTCATGAGGGATATCGGCTGTGAGGTAATCGAACTATTTAGCGAAAAGGACGGCACCTTCCCGAACCACCACCCCGACCCGACGGTCGAGGCAAATCTCGTCGATCTTATCAGCACCGTAAAGAAAGAGGGCGCGGACTTCGGCGTTGCGTACGACGGCGACGCCGACAGGATCGGCGTGGTGAGCGACACGGGCGAGATCATCTGGGGCGATCAATTAATGGTCATCTTCGCGCGCGACATCTTAAAGGATTTGCCCGGGGCGACGATCGTAGGAGAGGTTAAGTGCTCCCAAGTCCTCTATGACGAGATAGAAAAGGCCGGAGGAAAGGCCGTCATGTGGAAGACCGGCCACTCGCTCATAAAGAGCAAGATGAAGGAACTGGGCGCGGCAATGGCCGGTGAGATGAGCGGACATATATTCTTCGCGGACAAGTACCTCGGCTTTGACGACGCCATCTACGCCACGACAAGGCTCGTTGAGATAATGACCAAGGAACGCGCAAAGGACCCGGCCTTTAGGTTCTCCATGCTCCTCGAAGACCTGCCCGAGACTTTTTCGACCCCGGAGATACGCATCGAGTGCCCGGACGCGGAGAAGTTCAATATTGTAGGAGATATGAGCGAAAGTGTGGCCGAAGGAGAAGAGGGGCT
>CBDVCO010000107.1:0-6317 GCA_965372515.1 uncultured bacterium
CGGCCCCTTTTGATGCGTTTTTTGCTTTTAATGGGGCTTTTTTGGTGGTAAAGTCTCTCTTGCCTTTTTTACGTTTAGGCTTTGTTTTGGATATAAAAATACTTTGACGGAGGTAGTTGTAAATATGCGTTTTATTTCTTTATTCACTAAAAAGCGGTTTGATCTCAAAGGGGCGGCTCTCTCTTTCTCAGCGCTCTTGATAGCCTTTTCCCTCTTTGCCTGCTCGGGTGATAAACCGGGTGACGGTGGCGCTGATAAGGGGTCGTCTCCAGAGGTTTCGGGCACTACCGGCGAGATGCCCGAGGGCCATCCCACTATGACGGACGAAAAACTCTTTACCCAGATGCCCGACCAGGACCACACAAAGCTTAAGAGCACAAAGCCTGTAAAGGTAACGGATGCGATCAAATCCAAATACAGGAGCGTCAACCTTCAGATTACGGATAACTCGACAGGCTCAAAAGATGTGATCAAGGTCGGGGTCGGCGCGAAGAAGGCGCTAAAGGACGGGTTCAGCATCAGGGCGGATGTCTTTTTGCCCGACTATTCGATCTTTGACGATTATATCGCCTCCAGGAGCGAGGAATTGAATAATCCGGCCGTTATGGTGGAGCTTTACGAGGGCGATAAACTCGTTGCGAGCGGCTGGGTATTCAAGGAGATGGTCCAGTATAATTCCTATAGCCATCTGAGGTTCGCCGTAGCTCTGATGCCGATGAAGTAATTGTATTTTGTTATCTTGGAGAGATGCCCGAGCGGCTTAAGGGTCACGCTTGGAAAGCGTGTGTGCGTTTGCGCGTACCGAGGGTTCGAATCCCTCTCTCTCCGCCATTTTATAGGAATAGGGATTGAAGGGATTCGAACCTTTTAAATCTCTCTCTGTTAGTTCAATAGACATAGAGCCATTAGGAGAGATGCCCGAGAGGCTGAAGGGGGCTGACTCGAAATCAGTTGTGCCGTTTACGGTACCGGGGGTTCAAATCCCTCTCTCTCCGCCATTTTAATAGGAATGGGTTGAAAGGGATTCGAATTGTTAATGCTCCCTCTCTCTTGGCCGTTTTTAGTTATTCATCCATAGAGTTGATAGCCGGGTCTCGCGCAATGTGTTCGGCGTGAATCCCGCCAGGTCCGGAAGGAAGCAACGGTAGCGCCTAAATACATGTGCCGCGAGGGTGCCTGGCTATCAACTCTGTGGATGAAAATTGCTCTTTTTCCCGATATTACGGCGCGAGCGTCATCGAAAAAAATATCTAATTTTTTGAGCTCTTAAAAAATCAACCAACTATCGCGTTTGGTCATAGAGGCTTATGTCTTATCTTGTCATAGCTAGAAAATGGAGGCCGAAGCTTTTTTCAGAGATCGTCGGTCAGGAGCATGTCACGAGGACTCTCTTAAATGCCGTAAGTTCCGGGCGTATCGCCCACGCCTATCTCTTTAGCGGCCCCAGGGGCGTAGGCAAGACTACGGCGGCGAGGATCCTGGCAAAGAGCGTCAACTGCAAGGCCCCTGTAGAGGCGGACCCTTGCAATGAGTGCGAGAACTGTAAGGGCATTACGAACGGCTCCTCTATCGACTGCATTGAGATAGACGGCGCGTCCAATACAGGGGTGGATAGTGTCAGGGAACTCAGGGATTCAATAAAGTTTGTCCCGGCTTCCAGCACATATAAAGTTTATATAATCGACGAAGTCCACATGCTTTCAACGGCGGCCTTCAACGCGCTCTTGAAGACCCTGGAGGAGCCTCCTCCCCACGCTATCTTTATATTCGCCACAACAGAGATACATAAGATTCCCCGCACGATACTTTCCCGTTGCCAGCGTTTCGATTTCAAGCGCATCCCCTTTAAGGAGATAGCCGCACATCTGCGCTTAATTATAGATAGCGAATCGATCAAGGCTACAGACGAGGTGCTCGGGCTTATCGCCAGAGAGGCCGACGGGAGCCTAAGGGACGCTCAGAGCCTGCTTGACCAGACAATAGCTTACGCCGGGACCGACATTAAGAGCGAAGATGTCTTCTCGGCGCTTGGTCTTATGGACCGTACGATACTATTCGATCTGGCCTCTTTCATGCTGAAAAAGGATGGCAGAGGTTGCCTGAATCTTGTTGAAAAAGTCTATAATTTTGGATATGATTTAAAGAGTGTCTCTCTGGAAGTTTTGGAGCTTGTAAGAGACCTTACGATCGTTAAGGTTACCGGCGATACGGCCCTTCTTGAGATGCCTGAGAGTGAAACTGAGGTTTTAGTTGGTCTCTCCACAGGCGTCGGGCTTGCAAGGCTTCAGATGATTTTCCAAATACTTACAAAGGGTTACGAAGAGATATCGAGGTCCGAGACCCAGAGGTTCTCTCTTGAGATGACGCTCTTAAGGGCCGCCCATTCAGATGAGATGCGCCCTGTGGGCGAGCTCATTGAAGAGCTAAAGGCGCTTAAGGTAGGCCTTCCCGCCGCGCCCTCAAAGCCTGTGGAGAAGAAGGTAGTGCAAGGCGGCGTTGATGAGGTGAGCGCGCCTCGTTCTTCGGGGGAGAGTAGAGTAAAGCCGGAGATTGAAGAGAGGGAAGTGGGGGAAGAGAGTTTTGTAGAGAGTAAAAAAGAGGAGCCCCCGCAAAAGAAAAGTCCGAATAAAGAGGATTTGGTTTCAGAAGGGCCTGATCTGGAAAGACCTAATAATGAGGAGGGGGATTTTTCCGGTCTCCTCATCGCGATAAAGGAGAAGGACAGACAACTTCACGACTTTCTTGTCGGGGCCTCCTTGAGGCTCGACGGTTCTACTCTGATCGTTACTCTCGACAAGCCCAAGGGCTTCATGAATGTCAAAGAGGATGTTTTAAAGGAAGTCTCTAAAGAGTATTACAAGAGGTCTATCAATATAGAGGTAAGAGAAGGAGCTCCCGAAGCGTCCGAAAGATCAGAGGGTTCGGATACGCTGGTTGAGGAGGCATTGGAAATTTTCGGCGGCCGTGTGGTCGAAGCCGCCAAGTAATTATAAAAAATAAATAAGGAGTGGTCGGATGTCGAAGAATCTCGCCAATATAATGAAGCAGGCCCAGAAGATGCAGGAGAAGATGGGCAAGGTCCAGGAGGAGCTTGCCTTAAAGAGTGTCGAGGCCTCAAGCGGCGGCGGCATGGTCACGGCAAAGGTCAACGGGAAGAACGAGCTCTTAAGCATTACCATAGACAAATCGGTGGTCGACCCAGAGGATGTCGAGATGCTCGAAGACCTGGTCTGCGCCGCAGTGAACGAGGCCTTTAAGCGTGCACAGGAGATGATCTCCGAAGAGATGGGAAAGGTGACCTCCGGGATGGGTTTAAATATCCCGGGGCTCTTTTAGAAAAAAAAGATGCAGTATGTTGAACCTATCTCAAGGCTCATAAGGGCCTTTTCGAAGCTTCCGGGAATCGGGGAGAAGACCGCCGGGCGTTTAGCCCTCTATGTCCTTAATGTTGACAAGGGGTTTGCCTCTGAACTCGCCGAGAGCCTCCTTGGCGTCAAGGAGAATATCAGCCTTTGTACTAAATGCATGGGCTTCTCGGATATAGACCCCTGCGCTCTCTGTAGTGACACGTCAAGGGACGCGAGCCTGGTCTGCGTAGTCTCGGACTTTAAGGATATGGCGGCCCTTGAGGCCACTGGACATTTTACAGGGCTCTACCATATACTCCACGGGAACCTCGCCCCTTTAAAGGGTGTCGGCCCGGACGAGATAAGGATAAAGGAGCTTGTCGAGAGGATAAAGGGGGGAGATATCATTGAGGTGATCCTCGCCACAGGTTTCGACGTTGAGGGTGACGCGACCGCAAGCTATCTTATGAAGATATTAAAGCCTTTAGACGTAAAGGTCACGCGCATAGCCTCCGGGGTTCCGGTTGGCAGCTACATAGAGTACATGGACCCTTCGACACTCGATCGCGCCATGAACGCGAGAAAAGAGGTTTGTTGATCTTATATAACGGCTCTCCGGTCAAGTGGTTAAATGAATCGGGCCGGAAGATATTTTAAGAAAGGAAGCAGATCTTATGAGCGACTTTAAGGAGGTAAGGTGGCACGGCAGGGCACAGCAGGGGGTGGTTACGGCCGCCAAGGTGCTGGCCGAGACGGCCATGGTCGACGGAAGGCATGTTCAGGCCTTTCCCGAGTTCGGCCCCGAGAGGATGGGCGCGCCTGTTAAGGCCTATAACAGGATTTCCAAAGACCCTATAAGGATACATTGTCAGGTAACGGAACCGAGATATGTTCTCATTGCCGACCCTACCCTTATTGATATTGTCCCTGTTACAGACGGCACACCGGATGACGCTATATTTATAGTCAATACCGAGAAGAGCCCGGCTGAGATCAGGAAAGACCTTGGGCTGGCCGACGGCATAGGCAAGGTCTTTACGCTCGACGCGGTGCATATATCGCTTGATACTATCGGCAGGGTCATGCCGAACACCCCGATGTTAGGGGCCTTTGCCAAGGCCACCGGCCTTATTGAACTCCAGGCCCTGATGGACGGTTTCAAGGAAAATTACTCAAAAAAATACAGCCCGAAGATTATCGAGGGAAATCAGAACGCCATGAAGAGGGGCTTTGAAGAGGTGAAGGGGGAGTAGATGAAGGAGAATAAGGACGTACCAAGAGGCGGAGATGCGGTTGGCGGAAGCGCCGCTAAATATGAGACCGGAGGTTGGAGAAAGCTCACCCCGGTACTCGATAGAGATAAGTGTATAGACTGCCTCATATGCTGGATCATGTGTCCGGACTCGGCGATCATCGTTGAGGACGGCAAGATGGTAGGCTTCGACATGAGGCACTGCAAGGGTTGCGGCATATGCGACGACGTCTGCCCGGATAAGGTAAAGGCGATTAAAATGGAGGAGGAACAT
Source organism: uncultured bacterium (assembly GCA_965372515.1). Lineage (GTDB taxonomy): Bacteria > Desulfobacterota > GWC2-55-46 > GWC2-55-46 > JAJCZF01 > CBDVCO01. The sequence continues at coordinate 4,874 of CBDVCO010000107.1, forward strand.
ACCTGATGAGTGGCAATGCTATCAAACAAACAGATACGGGGTTGACGGGCAACAGCGCGGTCGCTTATGCCCTTCACCAGATAAACCCGGATGTATTTCCGGCCTATCCGATCACGCCTTCGACAACGGTCATGGAAGAGTTCGCAAGCTACGTTGCCGACGGTAAGGTCGACACAGAGATGATAACCTGCGAGAGTGAGCATTCGGCGATGAGCGCCTGTGTTGGCGCGGCGGCGGCAGGGGCGAGGGTAGCTACGACTACAAGCTCTCAGGGGCTTGCCCTCATGTGGGAGGTCCTCTACATAGCTTCGGGCTTGAGGCTCCCCGTACTGCTAGTTGTAGTCAACAGGGCACTTAGCGCGCCGATCAATATTCACTGCGACCATACGGATTCGATGGGCGCAAGGGACTCAGGCTGGATTCAGCTCTATTCCGAGTCGGTCCAGGAGGCCTATGATAATGTTTTTCAGGCCCAGCGTATCATGGAGCATAAGGACGTTCTCGTTCCGGCGATGGTCTGCCTCGACGGTTTTATCACGAGCCACGGCATAGAGAATCTCACGCTTTTAAGTAAAGAAGACGTCCAGAACTTTATCGGGGAGTGGAACGCCGACCGCGCGCTCTTAAACCCCGGGCAGGTCGTGACCATGGGCGCTACGAGCCTTCAGGACACCTATATGGAGTTTAAGCACGAGCAGAGCAAGGCGATCGCCAGGGCCAAGCAGGTCGTTATAGATGTAGGCAAGGAGTACGGCGAGCTTACCGGCAGGTCGTACGGCCTGATGGAGGAGTACAGGCTGGACGATGCCGAATATGCGATCGTCTCCTTAAATAGCGCCGCCGGGACGAACAAGGTCGCCATTGACAGGCTCCGTAACGAGGGCAAAAAGGTCGGCCTCTTAAAGCCGAGGCTCTTTAGGCCCTTTCCTCATCAGGAGATAGCTGCGGCTCTGGAAGGCAAGAAGGCCGTTGCCGTACTCGACCGCGCGGACTCGATGAACGGCTTCGGAGCGCCGCTATTTACCGATATCAGGAGCGCCTTATATGACTCGCCTGATAAGCCTAAGATGTTTAACCGAATATTCGGCCTGGGCGGAAGGGACTATAAGCTCGACGACGCGCTCGGTGTTTTCGACGAGCTCTTTAAGGTCGGTGACACAGGCGAGATAGAGGAGCTTGTTAAGTACATAACCATCTAGAGGGTTTTTACTAAATCCTTAGAGAGAACATACGAGAATGGAGCTGGAACTATGGCTACTTTAAAAGAGATGGCAAAGAAAGAGGAGCTTTTCACCGGGGGGCACAGGCTTTGCGCCGGATGCGGTATTCCCCCGATAGTAAGGCTTGTACTAAAGAGCACCGACGCCGAGATAGTCGCCACTACGGCCACGGGGTGTCTTGAGGTCGCGACTACCGTATATCCCTACTCGGCGTGGAAGATACC
>CBDVCO010000108.1:0-6272 GCA_965372515.1 uncultured bacterium
AGCCAAAGGCAGAGCCAAAGGCAAAAACAAAAGAGAGTTTTGTCACCGTCATTCTACGTAAAAGCGGCATAGGATACAATATCAAACAGAAGCAGACCCTTGTGGGCCTGGGGCTAAACAGAATAAACAAGACCAGGACGCTTAAAGATACGCCCGCCATCAGGGGTATGATAAATAAGGTCTCACACCTCGTAGAGGTGATCGAGCCCGGTGCAGAGTAGAAAAATTATAAAACGGATATAAGACTATGTTGGATAGATTAAGCCCGCCAAAGGGCGCTGTAAAAAAGAGAAAAAGAATCGGACGCGGTAATGCTTCGGGCTGGGGCAGAAATGCCGGGCGCGGAGAGAAGGGGCAGAAGTCTCGCGCAGGCTCCGGCGTAAAGCCAGGGTTTGAGGGCGGACAGATGCCGCTTCAAAGACGCATGCCAAAGCGCGGCTTTCATAACAAGTTCAGGATCGAGAACAGGATAGTCAACCTCTCCGATCTCTCAAGGGTCTTTAAGGCCAAAGAGGTCGTTGACGCGGCCTCACTCATCGAGAGAGGGCTCTTAAGGAAGGGCGTAACCCCTGTAAAGGTCCTGGGTAACGGAGAGCTTGGCATAGCATTGACCGTAAAGGCGGAGAAGTTCAGCAAGACAGCGATTGAGAAGATAAAGGCCGCGGGCGGTAGCGTGGAGGTCCTTTAGTTGGCTCTTTTGCCCGATATTGGTAAGGTCCCCGAGTTAACCAGGAGAATAATAGTTAGTGCATTACTGCTCGGCGTTTACAGAGTAGGGGTCTTTGTTCCGACCCCGGGTATTGACGGTGAAGCGCTCAGCGCCTTTTTTCAGTCGGCAAGGGGTACGCTTTTAGATGTAGCGACGATGTTTACCGGCGGCGCGCTCGAGAACTTCTCGATCTTTGCCCTCGGTATAATGCCCTACATCAGCGCCTCTATTATATTACAGCTCCTGACGGCTGTTGTGCCTAAGCTTGAGGCGCTTAAGAAGGAAGGCGAGGCCGGCAGGCAGAAGATAACGCAGTGGACCAGGTACCTGACCGTAGTCCTGAGTATTATTCAGGGCTTTATGATCGGGCTCGGGCTTGAGAATATGAGCGGCCCCGGCGGAGAGCAGATCGTTCTTGTCCCCGGCTGGAGTTTCAGGATCATGACGGTCATCACGCTCACCGCGGGCTCCGTATTCATAATGTGGCTTGGTGAGCAGATAACCGAGCGGGGGATCGGCAACGGGATATCGCTTATTATTTTCGCCGGTATTGTGGCAAGGCTCCCGGCCGCTCTGGTAAATACGATAAATCTCGCAAAATCGGGCGAGATGAACGTACTGATACTCATAGTGCTTCTGATCTTTGTGATCGCCGTAATCGCTTTTATTGTATTTTTCGAATCAGGACAACGACGAATACCTATACAGTACCCAAAGCGTGTAGTAGGCAGGCGAATGATGGGCGGGGGTACGCAGCACCTTCCGCTAAAGGTGAACTCGGCGGGAGTTATACCGCCTATATTCGCGTCATCGATAATAATATTTCCTGCCACGATCGCTAATTTTATAGATCTGCCGATCATGAAGACGGTCGCTCAGAGCCTTAATCCCGGCGGCATACTCTATAACGTAATGTTCGTTGCTTTTGTGATCTTTTTTACGTACTTTTATACCGCCATTCAGTTCAACCCCAAGGAGGTTGCTGAGAACCTCAAGAAGAACGGCGGTTTTGTTCCGGGCATCAGGCCGGGCGCCAATACGGCCGATCATATTGATAAGATCCTTTCAAGGCTTACACTTTGGGGGGCTTTGTTTCTCGCCGGTGTTTGTGTTTTACCGTCGTTATTGATCTGGAGATTTAATGTGCCCTTCTATTTCGGCGGCACGGCGCTTTTGATCGTCGTCGGAGTGGCGCTCGATACGGCACAGCAGGCACAGAGCCATATGCTTGCCAGGAACTACGACGGTCTGATGAAAAAAAGCAAGGGCAAGGGCAGGGGCGGCACCCATATGTAGGGCGCCGCACTTTGGAAGGACGTTTTAGTATATGCTGAATCTTTTGCTTATGGGCCCGCCTGGTGCGGGAAAGGGAACTCAGGGTGTGAGAGTTTCCGAGAAGTACTCGATCCCCCTTATAAGCACAGGCGATATATTAAGGGCGAATGTCAAGGATGGTACGGAGCTTGGAACGAAGGCCGCAGGTTTTATGGAGCGCGGCGAGCTGGTGCCGGACGCCCTGGTGCTTGAGATGGTCGCTTCACGCCTCGCTGAGGATGACTGTACCAAAGGTTTTATACTGGACGGCTTTCCAAGAAACACTGCCCAGGCCGAGGCGCTAAGCGAGACGCTCGCCACACTTGGCAAATCGATAGACCTCGCTCTCGGCATAGAGGTTGCCACAGAGGAGCTGGTTAGAAGGCTATGCGGCAGGAGGGTCTGTTCCAATAAGGAGTGCGGCAGGGGCTATCATATAGAGTTCGCTCCTCCGGTAAAAGACGGTATTTGTGATGAGTGTTCAAATGAGCTCTATCACAGGGTCGATGACACGGAAGATACGATAAATGCCAGGCTTAAGGTATATGAAGAGCAGACCCGGCCGCTTGTCGAATACTATAGCGCAAAGAAGGTCTTTGCCTCAATTGACGGTATTGGAAGCGTTGATGCGATCAGCGGGGCGATAATTAGTGCGATTGAAGAAAGAAGTAGCGAAGCTTAAGAGCAAAGAAGATATCGAAAAGCTCAGGAAAAGTAACATTATCGTAGCAGAGATCCTCGATCTCCTCTTTGAGAAGGTCACCCCCGGGATCACTACGATGGAGCTTGAAGAGCTAGCACAAATCGAGGCGGATAAGAGGGGCATAAAGCCTGCTTTTAAAGGTTACAGGGGTTATCCATATTGCCTTTGCACATCGGTCAACGAAGTGGTAGTACATGGGATGCCCTCGGACAGGGTCTTAAATAACGGCGACATTATAAGTATTGATTTCGGAGTTTTGTGCAACGGCTTTTACGGAGATAGCGCGAGGACCGTCGCCGTAGGTGAGATATCACCGGGCGCGAGACGCCTGGTGGATGTTACATCAGAGTCTCTGGAGCTGGCCATAGAGGCCGTAAGACCTGGCAATACGCTAAATGATATTGCCAGAGCCGTGCAGGGCCATGTGGAGGACAAGGGGTTTTCGGTAGTAAGGGCCTTTGTGGGCCACGGCATAGGTGAAGAGCTTCATGAACCGCCGCAGATCCCGAATTTTGTAATGGCGGGGCTCGATGTATGGCTTGAAGAAGGAATGGTCCTTGCCATAGAGCCGATGATAAACGCGGGTAAACCGGATATAAAGGTTTTGGACGACGGCTGGACCGCCGTAACAACGGACGGGGCATTGAGCGCGCACTTTGAACATTCTGTCGCGGTTACTGGTAGCGGCTCTTACGTTTTAAGCAGGATCTAATTAATGGCCAAAGAAGAATCGATCGAGGTTGAGGGTACTGTTCTTGAAACACTGCCTAACGCTATGTTCAATGTTGAATTGGAGAACGGCCACAAGGTGCTGGCCCATGTCTCAGGTAAGATGAGGATGCATTTTATAAAGATACTTCCTGGCGACAAGGTTACGATTGAGCTTTCGCCGTATGATCTGACCAGGGGCAGGATTACTTACAGGTCTAAATAGAAGGCAGGTAGAGGGATGAAGGTAAGAAGCTCGGTAAAAAAAATATGCACGAAGTGCAAACTGATAAAGCGTAAGGGTGTCTTAAGGGTGGTCTGTCCGATACCCAAGCACAAGCAGAGGCAGGGTTAGGCCCGCTTTTCTTTAGCTTTTAGGAGGTATGAATTTGGCAAGGATATCCGGAGTAGATCTGGAAAAGAACAAGAGGATCGATATCGCGCTTACGAGGATTTACGGCATAGGCCGATCTTGTTCGGGCAGGATCCTTGACAGCGCTGAGGTCGAGCGTTCGATCAGGGTTGTCGATCTGACCGAGGCCCAGGTAAGCTCTATTAGAAAGGTTGTCGACCTCGACTATAAGGTCGAGGGAGAGCTTAGAAAAGAGGTATCCATGGATATCAAGAGATTGATGGACATGGGTTGCTATCGCGGGCTTCGTCACCGCAAGAACCTGCCGGTGCGCGGACAAAGGACGAGCACGAACGCCAGGACGCGCAAGGGGCCCAAGAAGGGCGCCGTAAGCAGGAAGAGTTAAGTATTCGGAGAGATATTTATGGCAAAGGGAAAAAAGGTAAAGAGGGTAGTGCTTAAAGGTGTCGCGCACATCAAGGCGACATTTAATAATACCATTATCAGCATCGCGGACCCCGAGGGCAATGTCATCGCATGGGCGAGCGCCGGTTCCTCGGGTTTTAAGGGTTCGAGGAAGGGTACGCCGTTCGCCGCTCAGATGGCGGCGGAGAACGCCGCTAAAAAAGCGATCGATTGCGGCATGAAGTCCGTAAATGTATTTTTAAACGGTCCGGGTTCAGGCCGCGAGGCGGCTCTAAGGAGCCTTCAGGCGGCGGGATTCAGCATAACACTTATTAGAGACGTTACCCCTTTGCCCCATAACGGGTGCAGGCCGCCCAAGAGGCGCAGGGTATAAGAGACTGACTGGAGGTCATTTTGGCAAGGTATATCGGTTCTGTTTGTAAGGTTTGTAGGCGAGAGGGATTAAAGCTCTTTTTTAAGGGTGAGCGTTGCAGTACGGATAAGTGCTCCTTTGAGAGGAGGAGCTACTCTCCGGGCCAGCACGGGCAGTCGAGCGGCAAGGTCAGCGAGTACGCGCTTCAGTTGAGGGAAAAGCAGAAGGTCAAGCGTATGTACGGACTTATGGAGACCCAGTTCAGCAATACCTTCGTAAGAGCGGAGCGCGAGAAGGGCATTACAGGAGAGAACCTGATCTCTCTTCTGGAAAAGAGACTCGACAACGTCGTATTCAGGCTCGCCTTGGCTTCATCGAGGCGCCAGGCCCGTATGCTGATAACACAGGGACATTTCATGGTCAACAATAAGAAGGTCACCATACCGTCATACCTCTTAAAGGAGAACGATACGATCTCGATCGCCGCCAAGAGCGCGAAGTCAGGCACATTCGTCGAGAGCATTGCTAATATCGATAAGCGCTCTGTGCCGGAATGGCTGGAGCTCGACCAGGAGAACCTCAAGGGGACCGTAAGGAGGCTTCCAACCAGAGATGACGTTACTATCCCCATTCAAGAACAGCTTATTGTCGAACTCTATTCAAAGTAGTTTTATTATTTACTAAATCGGGGGCTACATGCAAAAGAATTGGCGCGAGCTTATAAAGCCTAAGAAATTAGATGTGGATAGCGCATCGCTTACGGACAATTACAGCAAATTGACGATTGAACCGCTTGAGAGGGGTTTTGGCCTTACGCTTGGGAATTCGCTTAGAAGAATACTTATGAGCTCGCTTCGGGGCGCGGCTATTACCAGGGTAAAGATAGACGGGGTACTACATGAGTTCTCATCCATACCCGGCGTAAAGGAGGATGTCTCCGATATAATACTCAACCTGAAGCTCGTAAAGCTGAGGGTGGACGGTGACGAACCTGTAAAGCTCAGGGTCAAATTAAAGGGCCCCTGTGATTTTACGGCCGGTGATATTGAGACCGAGTCCAATGTGGAGATCCTGAATAAGGACTTCATTATCGCCACACTCTCAAAGGACGCGAAGATGGACTGCGAGTTTACCGTAGAGACCGGCAAGGGGTATGTGCCGGCCTATAAGACGGAAGATCTGGAGGAAGCCGTAGGCACTATTCCGATAGACGCCGTCTTTAATCCCGTGACGAGGGTTAACTTTGATGTCTCTGACGCAAGGGTAGGCCAAAGGACGGACTATGATAAGCTAATGCTGGAGGTCTGGACTACCGGGGCGATAGACCCGCAGAGCGCTGTTTCGATCGCCGCCAAGATACTCAAAGACCAGCTGAGCATATTTATTACCTTTGAGGAGCCCGATGAGGTAGCAGAGCAGGCCAGTGAAGAGAGGCCGGCTCTGAATGAGAACCTCTTTAAGACGGTCGATGAACTGGAGCTCTCGGTCAGGAGCGCGAATTGCCTTAAGAACGCCAATATCAAGTATATCGGCGAGATGGTTAAGAAGACGGACCAGGAGATGTTGAAGACCAAGAATTTCGGCCGGAAGTCCTTGAACGAAATTAAGGAATTGCTCCACGCTATGGAACTGGACTTCGGCATGAAGATCGACGGTTTCCCGGCGAGGAAAGAACTGGACGAGATGCTCGTTGAAAATAAGGACTAGT
>CBDVCO010000109.1:0-5902 GCA_965372515.1 uncultured bacterium
GAAGAGGCTCAAGAAGAAGAAGCTGAAGAGGAAGAAGCTCGAGAAGAAGAGGCTTTAGAGGAAGAAGCTCAAGAGGAAGAGGCTCGAGAGGAAGAGGCTCGAGAGGAAGAGGCTCAAGAGGAAGAGGCTCTAGAGGAAGAAGCTCAAGAAGAAGAAGAGGCTGAAGAAGAAGAGGAAGCCCAAGCCCAAGAGGAGGAGGCTGAATCGGATGAGATATCTTTTAATGAGGATGCTGTTATAGAAGAGCCGGGGGTTGAAGGAGAGGTATCGAACATTGCCGTAAGTGCTGATGAGAAAGGAGCCGCTGTGGAGGGCATAGTAGAGATCTCAAAGACGAAAATTGAAGAGCTGATCATTAGTAACACCAAGGAGGATATTAAGGAGATAGCCCGTAAATTAGTGCCGGATCTTGTCAAAGAACCAATTAGTGAGGTAGTGCCAGAGGCGGTAGATGAGGTCGCTGGTAGGATAATAGGCGAGATCGCCCCGGAAAAGACGGGGGAGGTAGCCGAAGGCATTATAAGGGAGATAGCCTCTGAGATAGTAACCAGTAAGGCCGTTGAACATATCGCGGAGATTGCGGCCGAGGCTGTCTTAAAGGCCGCCGAGGAGCGGATAAGAGAGATTGCAGATGAGGCGGTAGAAAAGGTAGCCGAAGAAATAATTTCCAAGATATCGAAAGAAACGGTCGCTGATACTGCCGAGAAACTTATTACAAACGAGATTAAGAACTTCAAGAGTAATCTTTCCAAAGAGGGCTGACCTAAATATTGCCTTTCTTATCTTTCTTTCTAACAGGCCCTTTTCAATAAGGCGGCCTTTTTTGCCCCGATGTCTCAATTGTTTGATTGCCAAAGTCTTGCGAGTGCTAGGCGCGCTCCTGACCGAAGATGGCTGGACGGGGCTTGTGATGGCCGGACGTTTGTTCCGAAGAATACCTTTACAAAATTATTTACGGCATAAGAAGAGATATTCTTTTAAATCCATGTTGCCGGGACTCAATCGGAGACAGGTTGCGGCACCGATTGGACTAAAGAGAGAGAGAACCATTAAGTGACGAGAGGATAATCAGGACTGCTATGGAAGTTAAAGAACTGGCTAAGCTATATAATCCTAAAGAGGTGGAGGAGAAGTGGCTCTCCTTCTGGCTCGAAGCGGAGCTCTTCAAGGCCCAGACAGGTGAAACGGACAAGCCCGGCTTCTCAATGGTTATTCCGCCGCCCAATATCACGGGAACGCTCCACCTCGGACACGCCTTAAACAACACGCTCCAGGATATTATCGCGAGGTATAAGAGGATGTGCGGGTTTAACGTGCTCTGGGTGCCGGGGATAGACCATGCGGGAATAGCCACCCAGAACGTCGTCGAAAGGCAGCTACACGCCGAGGGTGTGGACCGACACGAGTACGGCAGGGAGCGCTTTATCGAACGGGTCTGGCAGTGGAAAGAGGAGTCAGGCTCTATTATTATCAACCAGCTAAAGAGGCTCGGGGCGTCGCTCGACTGGTCGAGGGAGCGCTTTACAATGGACGAGGGGCTTTCCCTCGCCGTAAGAGAGGTCTTTGTACGCCTCTATAAAGAAGACCTGATATATCGCGGCGACTATATTATAAACTGGTGCCCAAGGTGCCATACCGCTCTTTCGGACCTTGAGAGCGAAGCAGAAGAGACCGACGGAAAGATGTACTATCTTGAGTATCCGCTAAAAGACGGCAAGGGGGCGGGGCTGGTCGTCGCCACTACGCGCCCGGAGACGATGCTCGGAGATACGGCCGTCGCCGTAAATCCGGAGGATAAGAGGTTTTCTAATCTTATAGGCAAAACCGTGATACTCCCGATAGTCGAGCGCGAGATAGAGGTAATAGCCGACGACGAGGTCGACATGGAGTTCGGCACCGGCGCGGTAAAGATCACCCCTGCCCACGACTTTAATGATTTCGAGATGGCCAAAAGACACAATCTGCAAATTATAACTATCATGGATATAGACGCGCGCATGAACGAAAACGCCGGGAGGCTTAATGGCATTGACCGCTTTGAGGCTAGAGAGGCGGTGGTAGAAGAGTTTAAGAAGAAGGGGCTCTTAAAGAAGGTAGAGCCGCATAAGATGATGCTCGGCTCCTGCTATCGTTGCCATACCGTTGTCGAGCCGACGCTCTCCAAGCAGTGGTTCGTTAGTACCGCTCCTCTGGCAAAGGAGGCTATAAAGGCCGTAGAGGACGGAAAGACGCGCTTTGTCCCGAAGAACTGGGAGAATACCTACTTCGACTGGATGAGGAACATCAGGGACTGGTGCATCTCCAGGCAGATCTGGTGGGGACACAGGATCCCGGCGTGGTTTTGCGCTGATTGCGACTTTGTCACCGTAGCCGTCGAGGATCCGGATAAGTGCCAGGGGTGTTCATCAAAAAATATAACACAGGAGAGCGACGTGCTCGACACCTGGTTTTCCTCGGCGCTCTGGCCTTTTTCTACACTTGGCTGGCCAGGTAAAAGCGAGGAGCTAAAGCTATTTTATCCGACGAGTGTACTCTCGACGAGCTTTGATATAATATTTTTCTGGGTCGCGAGGATGATGATGATGGGGCTAAAGTTCATGGATGACGTTCCCTTTAAGGACGTATATATCCACGCCCTGATACGAGACGCCGAAGGCAAGAAGATGAGCAAGAGCAAGGGTAACGTCATTGACCCTCTCGTGGTCATGGATGAGTACGGCACCGACGCCTTCCGTTTTACGCTTGCCGTGCTCGCCGCGCAGGGACGAGACATCAAGCTCGCCGAAGAGCGCATAGAGGGATACAGGAACTTTACGAACAAGCTCTGGAATCTTACGAGGTTCGCGTTGATGAATTTTGAAGGCGTTGAAGAGCTTAAAGAGCCGAACCCGAATGAATTCAGCATGGCCGACAAATGGATACTCTCAAAGCTCGACCTTTGCATAAGTGAGGTCAGAGAAGGGATAGATACCTACAGGTTCGACGAGGCGGGTAAATCTCTCTACCGCTTTGTCTGGCACGAGCTATGCGACTGGTATGTTGAGCTCTCAAAGAGGGATCTTCGGGGCGATAACGGCCCGGAAAGAAAGTGCGCCAGCGCGAGCGTCCTTCTCCATGTTTTAAAAGAGACGATAAAACTACTGCACCCCTTTATGCCCTTTATTACAGAGGAGCTATGGAGCTATCTGCCGGGAGGTAGCGGAGATTCTGTAATGAAGGAGTCTTACCCCGAAGCGAGTAAGGGGAAGGTTAAGAGGGAGAGAGCCATGGAGACAGTCATGGCCGTTACTGGGGCAATTAGAAACCTCCGCTCGGAGATGAACGTCCAGCCTTCAATGACTATCTCAGAGGTCAGCACTTTTACGGCAGACTCTGAGTCCGCAAAGGCCATAAAGGACGGAGAGCAGTATATTATGGATCTCGCGAAGGTTGCCGCGATAACAATATCGGGCGTTGATGCAGAGAGGCCGGAGAATTCGATAACCGCCGTAACCGCCGATATCGTAGACCTGCCGGTGGTCGAGGTGGTCATATCTATAGAGGGGCTTGTCGACAAGGATGCCGAGCGCGACAGGTTAGGCGGTGAGCTTAAAAAGGTTCAGGCGGATTTTGATCTGATCTCAAAGAAACTCGCCAATAAGAATTTTGTGGATAAGGCTCCAAAAGAGGTGGTGGAAAAAGATAGGGCTAGGCTTAATGAATTAACAGAGAAGCGCGCCAAGATAGAGGATGCGCTCAGCAGGGTCGCGGCCAATGGGTAAATCTAAGGCGGATATCTCAGTTTCAATGCCGGGGCTTGTTGAATATTCCGATATGGTCGTTATGGCCGCGCTCGCCGAGGATGTGGGCAAGGGAGATATTACAACCTCGGCAATAGTAGGCGCGCGCGCAAGGGGGCGCGCATCGCTGGTAGCAAAGGAGGCGATGGTGGTTGCCGGAAATTTTGTTGCCAGCAGCGTATTCGAGCATATTGACGAGGGGCTTAAATATAGAGAATTGATAGTGGACGGTAAACGCGCTAAAAAGGGCGCGGTGATCGCCACTGTGAGCGGGAGACTTGCCGGGATCCTTACGGCAGAGAGGACCGCGCTAAATTTTCTTCAAAGGCTAAGCGGGATCGCTACACTTACGGCAGAGTTTGTAAAGAGGGCCAAGGGCAGAGCCCAGATACTAGACACCAGGAAGACTACCCCGTGTATGAGGATACTGGAGAGATACGCGGTCAAGACGGGTGGTGGAACCAACCACCGCTTCGGGCTCTACGACGCGGTGCTCATAAAGGACAATCATATAGCCGCGGCAGGTAGTGTGGCTGAAGCGTTAAAGCGCGCAAGGTCGGCTAAAAAGCCCGAGGGGGCCTTCGTAGAGATAGAGGCAAAGAGCTTAAAAGAGGTCAGAGAGGCGCTCGGGTGCGGGGTGGACGCCATACTGCTCGATAATATGGATATTAAAAAACTAAAGAGCGCCGTTAAGATCATAGGGGATAAGGCCCATACAGAGGCTTCGGGTGGGATAACGCTTGGTAATGTCGGGGCGGTTTCGCGTACCGGGGTCGATCAAATATCGGTCGGCGCCCTTACCCACGGAGCGCGCGCCGTGGACATATCTCTCAGGGTGCAGTGTTGATGGTATCTGCCCAGACAACCGTAGTCGAGGTCCTAAAGCTCTTGAAGGGTAATGGAGGCGAGCCGCTCTCCGGTCAGAGCATAAGCGACGCGCTCAAAATATCGAGGACCGCCGTGTGGAAACAGATAGCGCGGTTAAAGGAGATGGGTTTTGCGATTACCTCGTCGCGCGCGCGCGGCTATACGCTTGCTGAAATTGACGGGCCGTTTAACGGCGTGGAGGTGCTAAGCGGGCTCGATACGGACTTTGTCGCTCAAGAGATATCTTTTTACGACAAACTCGTCTCGACCAATATAACGGCCAATGAACTCGCCGTAAAAGGAGCGGTGGAGGGGGCCGCGGTGATAGCCGACGCCCAGACAGGCGGCAAGGGACGTCTTGGCAGGAACTGGTTATCCCCGCCGGGTAGTAACCTCTATACCTCTATCATACTAAGGCCCGAGTGTGCCCCGGCTCTCGCGCCGCCGCTCACGCTGGTTTTCGCGGTGGCCGCGGCAGAGGCGATAGCGGCCTTTGTTTCAAAGGCCCCGTCGGTAAAATGGCCAAACGATATACTGATTGATTCAAAGAAGGTTGCGGGAATATTATTGGAGATGAACGCAGATATCGATCGCGTGAATCACGTGGTTTGCGGTATAGGGGTCAATATTAATTCCTCGCCGCAAGATGAGAAAGGCCCGGGGCTTAATGCCGTTTCGCTAAGAGATATAAGCGGCGCTCCGGTCTCGAGGGCCGCTTTTGCCCGCACCCTTTATTCTAGTGTTGAAAAGTGGTATAAGGTCTTCTTGGATGATGGTTTCATTTCTGTTGCCGAGGCATGGAGGGGATACTTTAACGCGGAAGGAAAGCCTATTAGTATTAAGGCGTTAGACCGTAATGTGGAGGGTATCTGCATGGGTATAGACGAGACAGGGGCGCTCCTGGTAAGGGAAGCTTCCGGCCGGGTGAGCGCCATAACCTCCGGTGATGTGGCCCTCTCTTAAGGGAAGATTCCTTTGAAGATACTCGCCGTCGATATAGGAAACACGAATATAGTAATCGGGGTCTTTGAGGACGGCAGTCTTGTAAGCCACTGGCGCATAGCCACGAGAAAACGGAGCACGCCTGATGAGTACTCCGTGCTCCTGAGTTCTCTCTTTGCGGCTGGGGGGCCATCAAACAAGCCTTTAGCCACAGAGTTGCCTGCCGAGGGGGTCGCAATATCGTGTGTTGTGCCCTCTCTGATCAGTGTGCTCATTGAGGCGCTAAAGCCTTATCATAAGGGCATTGAGATCGT
>CBDVCO010000110.1:0-5867 GCA_965372515.1 uncultured bacterium
AAGAGAGCGCCCATTAAGAGAGAGACCATTGAGACGGCAAAGCTCGAGCTGCTGGAACTGCTAAAACTTCCTGATGATGAGCCTCCGCTCTACAAGGAAGACTACGTAGCTCCGGACATAGAGACGCTTAAAGAGCACTTTGCCTCAAAGAAGCTCGTCGATATATCGCGCGGCAAGAGGGAGAGCGCAGAGCTTTCCATTACCTTTGACGGAGGGGAAGCCAATCACGCAAGAGATATCCTTGACGTACTAAAAGATAAAGAGATCAAGACGACCTTCTTCCTTACCGGCCTCTTTATCATCAAGAACCCCGAGCTTGTAAAAGAGATCCTGGATGACGGCCACGAGGTCGGCAACCATACCATGGACCACCCTCACCTGACCGCTTTCAACGACACGCTCGTCCATAAGACGCTACCCGATGTTACAAAGGCATATTTTCTAGATCAGATAGAGAGTACGGCAAAGCTATATAAAGAACTCACTGGCGAGGATATGGCCCCATACTGGAGGGCCCCTTACGGAGAGACCAACAGCGAGCTTACCGGGTGGGCCCTTGAAGCCGGTTTTGTCCATGTCGGATGGACGAGAGACTATAAGAACCGTAAAACGCTCGATAGCCTCGATTGGGTCACTGATAAAGAGGCAAAGACCTATCACACGGCAGTGGAGATCAAAGAGAGGATTCTCGATTTCGACACGATAGAGCCAGGACTGAACGGCGCCATAATATTGATGCATCTGGGAACCAAGCGGAGTAAAGAGGCGGCGGTAAGCGTGCTTGGCGATATAATCGACGAAGTCCGCTTAAAGGGTTTTAGTTTTGTCAAAGTATCGCGTATAGCTTACACCATGCTTGACGCTCCGGTAAGAGACGAAGCGGAAAAAAGGCTCGCCTTAAAGGATTCCAAAAAGACCATCGCTTTGAAAAAGAATTATTAATCATAGGAGGAGAGAAAATTGAAAAAGATGACGGAAGAAAATATCCGGGCCGCATTCGCCGGTGAAAGCCAGGCGCATATGCGCTACTTGATCTTCGCAAATGAGGCGGAAAAGGCCGGAAGAAACAATATCGCGAGGCTCTTTCGCGCTATCGCCTTCGCTGAACAGATACACGCCACCAACCACTTAAAGTCGCTCGGGGATCTTAAGAGCGCTGTCGAGAATCTGGACGCGGCCATAAGCGGCGAAGGCTTTGAGATCGACGAGATGTACCCGGCCTATGAGGCGGTAAGCAAACTCCAGCGTGAGGAGACGGCTTCACGCAATATCGAGTGGGCACTTACGGCCGAGAAGGTCCACCATGAACTCTTTACAAACGCCAGAGAGGCCGAAGGAGCGGGTAACGATATTGGGGCGGAAAAGTTATTTGTCTGCCCTGTCTGCGGCCATACCGTAGAGGGAGAGCACCCGGACAATTGCCCGCTCTGCCACGCGCCGGGAGATATGTATAAGAGGTTTTAGGGCCAATCAAATAATACTCTCCTGAGGCTTCCTCACGAGTTCGGCGCGAGCGCCCCTGAAGATGAATATCAGAATTATACCGATGGTCAATATAGAAGAACCCGCTATGATAAACCATATGCCCGGGTCCTTGTTTATCCCAAGCACCGCGTATTCTTTAAGCATATAGTCCTCTAGCTTCATCTCCACACCCTCTATATTCACCACCTCCCCTGGCCTTGAGATATTTAGATACCCCCGTACGCCACCCGTCGAGATGATTTCCTGATAGGGGTTCCTGAACTCTCCTGAGCGCGAATAGGGGTTGCCGGAGCTGTCACGGGCGAAGTCCGGAAATATCGTACCGAGCTTGAAGCCCTTGCCCTTTGAAGCGGTAAATGCGGAATCAAAGGGGAGTTTCTTTATTGTCCCGTCTATTCTAAGAATTAGACCCATCGGCATCTGCCCGTGGCTCATGTGGTAGAAGGCTATCCCTTTATATATAAGCGGCCCGTTTATCTCTATATCGCCTGAGAGGACCTCACTGCCCTCATCAAAGAGCGTTACAAAGGACTTAAGGCCCGTAATCTCTCTCGTATCAGGAGAAGTCTCCACATCTACATCATCAAGGCGAACGCTAAGGCCGTCCGTCATTGGTACCGGCACGCTATCGCCCTTCATTATAAAATTTTCAGGGCTCTTAAAGCCGTATGAGGAGCCCAAGAGATGTCCGATAAGCGCGATAAGAAAACCGATATGGACAATGTGGGGCAGTATTGACTGCCACGGGCTCCCGGAGCGCATGATAGAGTAGAGCCTGTCAACGGTACAAACAAAGGTATTTACGGCAAAGAGCGCGATAAGGATTATCAGAATATATATCCAGAGCGTGTATGAGATATTAGCTGAGCCCATCTCGATAAGCGCGGGCAGGAGTATAGCGGAATCGAGCGCCTGATAGAAGGCCGGGTTATTCACGGTCAAGAGCGAGCCCCATACGGCGTCTATGCAGATAAGGATCGCGAGGACTAGAGTTAGAGTTGTCGATGAAAATAGATTCCAGAGAAGCTTCAAGATACCTGCCTTAAAAGAAGAGAATCAAGAATAATCAACAGTATAACCGCGCCGCTATCCACTGTCAAGAGCCCGCCTCCCCGGCCCTTGACAAACCAGAGAGGCGTACCTATATTATTTTCAAGGTAATATAAAAAGATCTTCAGCTAAAAGGAGGCTCATATGTATATAACGAAATGCAACCCCCTAAAGGAGTTTGGCGAGATCGGGAGAGATATGGACAGTCTTTTCTCTGAGATATTCCCGATGGAGAGTATCTTCAGCCCTACCATTAAATCTGCCAGAGAGCGTACGGGCGAGGTAGTCGCTCCCGCGCTAGACATGATAGACAAGGGTGACTCCATACTCGTAAGGGTCGATATGCCCGGGGTCAAGAAGGACGATATCTCCATTACGATTGAGAAAAACACCCTTAAGTTCCAGGCCGAGAAAAAGCACAAGGATGAATACGCTAAAGAGGATTACTTTTACATGGAGAGAAGCCGCGCTAAGCTAGCGAGGTCTGTAGCACTTCCCGTAAAGATCGACCCGGATAAGATCACAGCGAGCCTCAAGGAGGGAACCCTTGAGATTACGCTCGGTAAGGTCCAAGAGGCAAAGCCGAGGAAGATTAAGGTGGAGGCCAATTAGCCCCCCCGGGCAACCCTCCACTGTGTAGCGGGCCGCTGCTTTACAAAGCAGCGGCCCGCTTTTTTAATCTCCCATTAAAGCACTAAGCCAGAGTTGACTTGAGCTCTTTTATTTTCAAGCCCAGGTTCTTCCTCCCCTGCCATACGTCCAGATAGGGGCTAAAGGCCACATCGAAACCATGCCCTTTTATTGGATGCATACTGCCCATGCCGAAGGCTATCGCCTTTAAGGGTTTACCCTTATGTCTTAACCTCAACTGAAGATGCTTTGAACCGACCACCCTCGTCTCGGTTACATTGGCGTCCAGAGCGCCAAGTAGCGGCTCCCTGTTGGATATGCCGAAGGGAGAGAGACGCTCTATTTCGCTAACAAGCCTCATGTTCACTTCATCGAGGCTTATAACGGCGTCTATCTCGATCTGCGGAATAAGGTCGTCCGGGTCGATGCTCGTGTTGAGCATATCGATAAATTCCTTTTTAAAGGGCTCGATATTCTCTCTGAAAATGGTCAGCCCTGCCGCGGCCTTGTGCCCTCCGTACTTCTCGAGGAACTTATCACAGGAGCTAAGCGCGCCTAGAAGATCGAAGTTGGCGACCCCTCCCCTTGCCGACCCCCTGCCGATATCCTTATCAAGGGCTATCATTACCGTCGGTTTTGTAAAGCGGCCCGATATCTTTGAGGCGACGATCCCAATGACGCCGGGATGCCAGTTTTCGGAGAAAAGGACTATAGCCTTGTCGCTACTTTCCGGATCGATCATATCAAGGGCCTCGTTAGTGATCTCGGCCTCAAGAAAACGCCTTTCGCTGTTTATGCTGTCTAGCTCTGTCGCTAGCTCCTCTGCCCTCACGGTATCAGTGGTGGTCAGAAGATCGAGCGCGATATCGGCCCTGCTTACCCTGCCCGCCGCGTTTATCCTCGGCGCTATCTGATATGATATCTTCTCCGCGCTGACCTGGCCGTCGCGTATAAGTGAGACATCGATGAGCGCCTTTAATCCGGGGCGTTCGGTATTTTTGAGCTGTTCAATACCGTACTTTACAAAGATGCGGTTCTCGTCTCTTAGAGGAACCATATCGGCGACGGTTCCGATACTGACGAGATCGAGATACTTTTTGAGATTGGGCTGTGAGGCTTCGCTTATCTGCCCTGTTTCACGCAGATGAACCCTCAGGGCCATCGCGAGGTTAAAGGCGACCCCGACTCCGGCGAGCCCCTTAAAGGGAAACGCGCACCCGGCCTGTCTCGGGTTCACTATTGCCAACGCGGGCGGAACCTTTGCAGGTATCTCGTGATGGTCGGTGATAATAACGTCGATGCCGATGGAGTTCGCGAAAACGGTCTCATCATAATTCGACACGCCGCAGTCCGTGGTGATCACCACTTTTACGCCGTTGTCGGAAAGCTCCTTTAGCGCGGCGTTGTTCAGGCCGTAACCCTCGGTTATCCTCTCAGGGATATGCGTTAAGACCGAAAAACCGAGCTCCGTTAAAAAGAGCTTCAAGAGAGCCGTAGCGGTAGTGCCGTCCACGTCGTAGTCGCCGCATATTGCCACACGCTCATTATTAACAAGGGCGCGCTCGAGTCTCTCTACGGCCTTGTCCATATCCTTCATGAGCATGGGGTCGTGCAGGTCTGTGATGTCGGGTCTTAGAAAAGTGTTCGCTTGAGGCAGGTCATTAATGTCGCGGTTGATCAGTAGCTGGGCTGTGAGGGGAAGTATTTTCAGCTCATTGACAAAGAGGTCCTGAAGTTCCTCGTTTGCGTCCCGGACTCTCCATCTCTTACCCATCTAGTCCTCGATCAATTTGCCCTTTTTCCCCTTCCACAGGAGAAGGAGCGGGCTTGCTACGAATATGGAAGAATAGGTTCCGATTAGGACGCCGAGGATGAGGGTCATGGAAAAGTCGTGTATCACCTCGCCCCCGAGGACAAAGAGCGCGGCGAGCACAAGGATGGTTGTCCCGGAAGTAACTATAGTCCTCCTAAGCATCTCGTTCACGGACCTGTTTATCAAAGGTACCAGTTCTTCCTTGCTCTTTCCCCTTCGCCTCAGGTTCTCCCTGATGCGATCGAAGACGACGACCGAGTCATTTATGGAATAACCGGCGATGGTCAAAAGGGCGGTGACCACCAGGAGGTTTATCTCCTTGTTTACAATAAAGAGAATGCCGAGTACGGCGAGGACGTCATGGAATGTGGCGACCACGGCGGCGATCCCAAAGCGGAACTCGAACCTCCAGCCGATATAAAAGAATATGCCCAAAAGAGAGATCACTACGGCCCAGAAGGCGTCACGCTGCAGCCTCTTCCCTACCGTGGGGCCGACCTCGCTGGTGCTGTCTATCGTGTAGGGGTTCTCGGCGAGCGATGTAGCGAATATCTCCCCTATGGTCTTCGACACGTCACCGAGTTCTCCCTCCACCTTCTTGACCCTTATTAAGAGCTTTGTCGCCCCGGAGATCTCTTGAATGTCGGCGTCGCCAAAGCCGCCGGCTTCAAGGAGCGCGCGGACATTCTCCACCACCACAGGGTGCGCAAAACGAAACTGCGTAGAGACGCCGCCTGAAAAGTCGGTACCGAGATTCGCCTTGCCGAGCGGAATAGATATCGCGGCGACAATGCCAATTATAGCGAGTATCAGCGAGATAACGAGAGCTATCCGTCTCTTACCTAAAAAATCGATTGTCGTAACCTTACCTACCGACATCTTGCCTCCG
>CBDVCO010000111.1:0-5848 GCA_965372515.1 uncultured bacterium
AAGATAGGCGATCATGTGCCGACCATGCCAGAGGCCGGTGAAAAGCTCTACGGGGGTTCGGGTTCTAACCAGGCCATTACAATTGGCGGTGTCGACAAAAAAAACGGTGAGGACGCGGTAAACGACCTTACATATGTGATCCTAAGGGCGATTGAGTTGATGAAGCTAAGAGACCCGAACCTGAATGCCCGCTATCATCCGGATAAAAATGACGACAGATATTTGAGTAGGCTAACCGATGTAAACTTTACAACAGGGGCCACCCCGGCCATACATAATGACAGGGCTATTATCAAGGCCTTAACGCGCAGGGGTGATACACCAGAGCAGGCACGCGACTACGGAGTGATCGGCTGTGTCGAGCCTGTGAGCGCGGGCAGGACTTACGGCCATACAGGGGCCATAATGCTGAATATCACGAGCGCGCTTGAGCTTACGTTATTTAAAGGACAGCATAGACATACCGATTATGACAGGGAGTTTAATGAGCTTACGGGCGATCCAATTGATTTTGCCACATTCGATGATTTCAAGGCGGCCTTTGAAAAACAATTTATATGGCTTGCCGGTAACGCGCTAAACCTTAATCGTATACTCGGCCAAGTCCATCAGCGACAGTACCCGACACCGATAATGAGCGCTCTCTTTGAGGGGCCGATGGAGAATGGTAAGGACGTTATAGAGGGCGGGGCGACATTAAACTCCTCAGGGGTTGCGATAGTCGGGTTCGCCGATGTGGCCGACTCTCTTAGCGCGATAGAGTATCATGTCTACAAGAAAAAGAACTACACTATGGCGGAGATGATCAAGGCTATAGATAAGGATTTTGAGGGCTTTGAGGCAATGCAGGAGGTCCTTTTCAATCCAGCGAAGACGCCCAAGTACGGTAACACCGTACAGCAAAACCTGGGCGCGGATGTGAAGATCGGTAATGCCAACGCGGCTTATCTTGTAAAGTTTATGGAGACCTACTTCATGGAGAAAGAGAATTACCGGGGCGGTAACTACAGGGTCGGATATTGGACGATGACCAACCACGCGGGTTTTGGCAGGATGATGGGCGCGAGCCCGAGCGGGCGTAAGAAACGCTATAACTTTACAAGTGGTAGTACACCGGTCTCGGGTGTTACGCCGTGCCTCTTGGAGACCCTCCATTCCGTAGCGGAACTGCCTGTTGAGTATGTTACAAGCGGCATGGCCTTTAATATCAAATATACACCGCCCATGGGAGGGAAGAGCGAAGCTGTGAAGGATGCCATGAAGGATAGGTTTACCGAATATATGAGGGTTTATTTCGGAGGTAAACAAGACCCCGCCGTTAAAGACCAGCATCCCGGCGGTATGGAGATACAGTTTAATGTGACCGATCACGCTACCTTCCTCAGGGCGGCTGACGACCCGGAACATCCGGATTTTGACGAGTTATTGGTACGCGTATCCGGCTATACGGCCTATTTTAAGGACCTGAACCCACAGATGAGAATGGAGATAATAAACCGTACCGAATACAACCTTCATAATGGAAGCGAGGTCAAGTTCGAAAGGTATAAGCTAAAGGAGTCACAGACCTGTTAATTTATGTTTTATATTACGATTAAGAACGGAGAACAAAGATGTCCGATCTAAATGCTTTGGTAAAACAGATCAGAGGAGATGTGAGCGATAAATTTCTGGGGTTACTCTTAGACGTTATGGATTGGGGTTTTCAAAAGCATCTGCTTGTAGACATCATCGCTCCGGGGATGAAGGATTTTCGCAGGAACCTGGATGGTTTCGAGGGTAGATATCTTTTCCTGAGCAAGGACAATGAGATATGCGAAGCCGCATTATTTAAGAACAATGACATGAAAGTCCTTCATGATGTAATACCTGACGATCATAAACATGACGATCATAAATTAGAGGATTGGGATCTTATCGTAACCTTCAAGGACTCCAAAACATTTATGGACTTCCTCTTCTCCGGCGACCAGGACATACTTAACGTGGCGCTCGAAAACGGTGTGGAGCTTGACGGCAACCTGAACTACATGATGAAATTCGGTTTCCTGGCAAAGGACCTGACCTACAAGTGCACAAGGGGATGGATAAAAAACTTATTAAGGAAAATCGGCCTCTTATAATAAGCATTAGAAGGGATAGCTTTGAGGACGGGCCGGGCATAAGGAGTGTGGTCTTTTTTAAAGGCTGTCCGCTCCGGTGCGTCTTCTGCCACAACCCCGAAGGTCAGTATGCAGGTGTGGAGATCGCGTTCTCCCCTGATAAATGTACGGGGTGCGCTAGTTGCCTTAGCGCGTGCCAAAATGAGGCGATAGCAATGGACGGCCCGGAACGAATTCTTAGAGATAGGTGCGTTCGTTGCGGCCAGTGTGCCACGGCGTGCCCATCGTCAGCTCTGGTGCGTATCGGTGAGAGTTATTCTGTCGAGGCCCTTGCCGAGATACTCCTTCGCGACGAGCCTTTCTATCGCAATTCGGGAGGAGGCGTGACACTCTCCGGAGGCGAGGCTACTCTCTACCCGGATTATCTCGAAGCGCTCTTAAAGGAACTCAAGAAGAGCAATATTCACATCACGCTTGAGACTTCGGGTCACTTCGACTACGAGATTTTTTCCGAAAAGATACTTCCCTACCTTGATCTGGTCTACTACGACGTGAAGCTTGCCGACCCGGAATTGCACAAAAGACACCTCGGCCGATCCAACGAGCTGATACTCGAAAACCTTGCCCGGCTTCTGAAAGAAGAGGCCGTGGAGGTGGAGCCGCGTATTCCGCTAATACCTTCCATCACCGCGTCGAGAGAGAACCTCAGGGCTATAGTCGAGCTGGTCTTCGATATGGGCGCGCAAACCGTAACGCCTTTGGCCTACAACCCGCTCGGCCTGGACATGAACCGTAGACTTGGCCGAGAGCTCCCGGCTCTGCCCACCACCTTTATGACACCCGAGGAAGAAGAAGAGATTCGCTTTATTATCAACGAGATTATAGACGACCTGAATACATGTTCGGACAACAGAGGGCAGTTTAACGAAACTGTCCCGGTGTGACTTGATAATTATTTTCTATGAGTTGAAAACATTAATCAAGGAGGCATGAAATGGTTCAGATCGATATTCCAGCGGCATTCATTGCGAGTCAGTTGTTTTTGGATATAGGCAGAAAGGTGATAATGAAGGAGTCCGCCGAGGAGCCTTCAGGGAGGCCGGCCGTCTACTACCGGTACCTTTTTCGTGCCGTCTTTTTCGCGGGCTTCGTTATTGCGCCGGCGGGGATATACCTGCTGGTCGGATGGCCGGGATGGGAGCAGCTTTACTGGACGGAGCTGGTTGAGTTCCCGCAGTACAGCGTTTTTAACTCCATGCTCTATGCGCTTTTTATAATGGCCATAGTATTTTCGGCCTGGCTCGGGCACGTGATCGGTTATCGCTGGCTGGTAACCGGCAGGGGATATTTACTGAGGCCGACCTATATAATCATCTTCATTGCGGTTTGCGTAGTAGTCCTTCTTACTTATCCGGCCTTCACCCTTGTCGGAACCTACCAGGAATATAATTTCGATAGAACGGCCATGGGACTGGCATGGACCAATCCGCGTAATTTCGGAGTAGGCTGGCTGATAGTCATGGGTTATTTCGCGGTCTCCTGCATATATGCCATCTTTCAGATATTGAGTGAGTGTAAGAAGTATCCCAGTTAAGGGGTATAGTCTTCAACCTATAAGGTGACGACTATGTCGAAACTATTTTCTCCAGCGATGATAGGCACCATGGAGGTGCCGAACCGTATGATCCGCACCGCGTCGCACGAGGGGCTTTGCGACCGCCTCGGCAGGCCTACGCAGGCCCAGTACGATTTTTACAGGGGCTTTGTCGAGGGCGGGGTGGGACTCATTATTACGGGCTATGCGGGCATCATGCAGTCCGGTATGAGCGCCCTCTACCATATGAATATGATCGACTCCGAGGAGCTTGTCGAATCCCACCGAAAGCTCGTAGAGCGCATCCACGCCCTGGGCGGAAAGATAGTTCTTCAGATCGCGCACTGCGGACGCCAGACCTGGTCGAGCGAGACCGGCGAAGTGCTGCGCGCGCCTTCGGCCGTCCCCTGCGGCTTTTATGGCGATATGCCCAAAGCGATGGATGAGGGCGAGATCGAGGAGGTCGTCGAGTCCTTTGCCATAGGGGCAATGCGCGTTAAAGAGGCGGGTTACGACGGCGTTCAGATCCACGGTGCTCACGGTTACCTGCTCTCCACATTCCTGTCGCGTCACGCCAACAGGAGGACCGACCGTTGGGGCGGCTCACTTGAGAACCGCTTTAGGATAGTCGGCGAGGTGCTGCGGGCCGTAAGGAGGGCCGTTGGGCCGGATTACCCGGTACTTCTAAAGCTCAATACTTATGAAAAGGCTAACAAGGGCACCACACCGGACGAATGCGTGGAAACGGCTCGTATGGTGGATGCCACCGAGTGCTGCGACGCGGTGGAGCTTAGCTGCGGCACCAACGCCGACGGCTTTGTGATGGCCAGGGGTAAGTTTCCGAGCAAGGCGATCTTTTCATATATGCGCCCGTACTGCCATTACCCCTCTATTGTAAAATCTTTCATGAAGGCCCTGGTCGTACCGGTCGTATCCCTTATGCAGCCCTCCTTTAAAGAGGGTTATAACCTTGAGACGGCCGAGAAGGTACGCCGGGCGATCTCGCTGCCCGTGATTACGGTGGGCGGAATGAGGTCAAAGAGTTTTATGGAAGAGGCCATAGGTAGCGGAAAGACCGACTTCGTCTCCATGGCGAGGCCTTTGATACTCGAACCAGATCTGCCTAACAAGTTTAAGGCCGGCATTAGCGAAATCGCGCTCTGCGACAACTGCAACAAATGTGTCGTCTCCGCTGATACAAGGCATATTCAATGCTACAAGAGGGACGAATTAATGGGCTAGCCGTACGTTATCTCTTGCCGATGAGGTCTTTACAAGCCATGGAGATGAACTGGTCTTTAGGGATAAAGGTGATTTAAGCCTCACCTAATAATTGAAGAAAGGATTTTACTATGGAAAGTACGGTCTTAAATAAACTTATCGATAGCGCAAATGCTGCCGGGAGTATTGAGCCTCAAGATATCAGGGATTCACTTGTAAACAACCCTAACGGGAAAAAATGGAAAAAGCGAGACCCTGAAAAACTCAAAGGCATGGTCTGGCACCAGGGGCTTGGTTGGGGTTCGGTGGAGGCAGTTGCAAAATATCATACGGGCCCGGACTCACATCTTTACGACGGAGGGGTTGAGAGCATCGCCTATACATGGGCCATACGAGAGAACGGCGAGGTAGTCCTGTGTAATGATTTCAACAAGAGGGTCTGGTCGCAAGGGTATAAGGGAAGAACAGGTGATGAGAATGCAGAGTTCATCTCAGTAATGTTTCAAGGTTTTTTTAAAGCTCCGGGGGTAACCGACCCATCTGCGGGAGAACCGAATAATAAACAA
Organism: uncultured bacterium; assembly: GCA_965372515.1. Taxonomy (GTDB): domain Bacteria; phylum Desulfobacterota; class GWC2-55-46; order GWC2-55-46; family JAJCZF01; genus CBDVCO01. Next base: position 5,484 of record CBDVCO010000111.1, read on the forward strand.
TTAGCGGCTGGGCGTCAATTATGGGATGTTTGTAAAGAGGTCTGGGAGTTAAGCGATGACGATCTTTACGGACATTACCATTTCGGAAAACCTGCATGTCCGGGTAATAGACTTAAAGCTGAAATTGAATCAATACGTATCAATGCTCAAGATATTCCGTATGATTTCAGTACTGTAAACGGCCGCCAGCAAGCGTTAAAGGCGCTCGGGTATTATAAGGATGAAGTAGACGGTATGTGGGGCCCCGTCTCCAGGGGTGCATTGATACGCTTTCAGTCAGATAGCGCCATTTCTGCCGATGGAGTTTGGGGAGAGAACACAGAAGCGGCAATTATTGAGGTATTGAAGAGTTGACCGTGGACGAG
>CBDVCO010000112.1:0-5699 GCA_965372515.1 uncultured bacterium
CACGCCTCGGCGCCGTGTACTTGACCTCGAAGATATCCTTCGGCTCGTCAATACCACTTTCAACCATGCCAATACCATGGGGAGTCTCTTCGTTCATACTCATATGCCCCGCTATAATAAATTCTCTTAAAAGCTTGTAAAACCTAAATATTATAAACTTTTATAGGAAAATTATCAAACAGTCGTGAGCGGGTCCATGTCGATTATAAGCCTTACCCCGGTAGCGGCGCTCTTGTCAAAGCCGCCCTTAAGCTCGCGGACAAAACCCACCAACTGGGACGCACCTTTGGCCTTGATGAGAAACTGCCACCTGTAGCGCCCCCTGACCTTCGCCACAAGGGCCGGGGCGGGGCCGAGCACCCTGAGGCCAGAGTATTTTCTCTCTTTAATGATCTTTTCAGTTCGCCTCTTCATCATCATTACGCTCTTTGACAGAAGCGTCTCGCTCGTTCCATCGAGCCTTATCGAGCAGAGCCTCGCAAAGGGCGGATAAAAGACCCCCTCTCTCTCCTCAATCTCCGAGGCGTAAAAAGTTTCGTAGTCGTGCTCCTTGGCAGAGAGAAAACAGAAGTGCTCCGGGTTCAGAGTTTGCACAAGGACCCGGGCCTCCTTATCCCCCCTGCCGCCCCTGCCCGCGGCCTGGGCAATGAGTTGAAAGGTACGCTCGGCACCTCTAAAGTCGGGTATGAGTAAAGAGGTATCGCCTGAGATCACTCCGACGAGCGTGATGCCGGGGAAATCGTGGCCCTTACTTACCATCTGCGTACCGATGAGTATGTCAAGCTCACCGCTATCCATGGCGTCGAGTATGGCGTTGGCCGCCCCTCTACGCCGTGTGGTGTCGCGGTCCATCCTGCCTATGCGGGCCTGGGGGAATATCGCTCTTAGCTCGTCCTCTACCTTCTCTGTGCCGAAACCCGGGTTGTCGAAAATAAGCCCTTTACAATTCGGACAACTCTTGGGCACTTGTTCGCCCACGTCGCAGTAATGGCAGCGGAGCCTCTCTGCCCTCTTATGATAGGTAAGTGTTACAGAGCAGTTGGGGCACTCGAATACATGGCCGCAGCCGGTGCATATAAGAAAGTTCGAAAAGCCCCTGCGGTTTAAAAAGAGCAGCGTCTGCTCTCCGCGCTCAAGGGTCTGGCCTATTAGTTCCAGGAGGCGCTCGGAGAAGAGCACGTCGCGCCTTACCCCGCGCATATCCTCGATCTCAATAGGCGGCATACCCTGACCCGTAACCCTATCGGGCAGATCTAGGCGCGTTAGCTTTCCGTTTTCCGCGTTATAAAATGTCTCAACCGACGGCGTGGCGCTCCCGAGCACTACGCTTATACCCAGGTCTTTTGCGTACATCAGGGCCGAGTCTCTTGCCGAATAACGAACCCCCTCTTCCTGCTTGTAGCTCGTCTCGTGCTCCTCGTCCACTATGATAAGCCCCGGATCTTTTACAGGACTAAAGAGAGCGCTTCGTGTTCCGATCACCACTCTAGCGTCACCCGTTAGTATGCGCTGGAACTGATAAAACCTTTCGGCGTCATTTAGCGCACTATGCATCAACGCCACCTGGCCCTTAAAACGCCCTATTAGCCATGCTACGGCCCTGGGGGTCAGGTTTATCTCAGGCACAAGCACTATCGCCGAGCGGCCCTGGCTTAGTGCCTCTTCAATTAATTTTAAATAGACAAGCGTCTTGCCGCTACCCGTAACACCGTAGAGGAGGAACGGATTAAAGCCGCCCTTTTTTAGACTGGCTCCTATCTCCTTGACCGCAACCTTCTGCTCGCCGGTCATCTGGAGGTCGTCGCTATTTCTTGCTGAAGAAGTATCCGAGAGCGCGTCAACGACCGCGTCCTTTACGACCTCTTCAATAAGGCCCTTCTCCTTCAACGCGCTAAGCGCGCTGGCGGCTTTACCAACATCCGCCTTTATCTTCTTTAACGAAGTTAGCTCATCGGAACTTACGAGATAATCGAACAGCACGGCCTGCGACGGGGCCCTCTTTAGTTTTTCACGAATGAGCTTGGAGTCAACACCCGAAGCTACACAATAGAACTTTTCCGTTCGTGTGGCCTTACCACCCCTTAGGATCAGCTCTTCACTAACAAGGCCGTCGGCTTTAAGTCTCGCGAGAAGACCCCTTGGCATAGGGCCGTCAAAAAACTTGAGGAGCCTCGCCTTACTCTTGGCTAGTTTTAGGAGATTCAGGATGGTCAGGGCGTCGTCGTCAAACCCGGCGCCGCCGCTACGGACGATCTCAACCCCGGCGGGCGTTAGAGCCAGAACCCTCTCGCTCTTAATATTTACGAACTTCGGATGTATCAGGGCGAGCGCCTCGCCAAGAGTCGAGAAATAATACGAGGAGAGCCACCTGAAAAACTTGAGCCGCTTTGCGTCAAAGAGAGGAACAAGGTCAAGGACCTCTATTATCGCCTTGAGCTTCTTAATTTCCGCGCGATCCTTTATCTTTACTATATAGCCTGTGACCTTCCTCTTACCGAATGGGACGAGTACGCGCTTACCAAGCTCAGCGTCAAGCGCGAACTCATCCGGAACCCGGTAGGTGAACTCTCCCTCTACAGGTAGATCGACAACGACATCTGCGAATAGCTCTCGTTTTTTTCCGGTGGTCGGCATGCTTTAATGAGTATTCGCCTTTAGAATATGAGGCAAAAAATAAAAAGAAAGAGAGCGGGCAAAGGAAAAGGCAGTCCGGGGAAGACTGCTACTCCGGCTCGACCCACCCGGTATCGGGAAGCTCACTCTGGTCGATATGGGTCTGGTTCTCAAACCTTGTGAACTCGTTAAAGAAGGTGAGATTTATATCGTCGGTAGGGCCGTTACGCTGTTTGGCCACTATGATGTCGGCCTTGCGCATCTGTCCGCAGTGGCATTGGCCCTTCTCGCATTCACAGGGCTTATAGACGCACTCCCTGTAGACGAACATGACGACGTCCGCGTCCTGCTCTATGGCGCCGGACTCTCTAAGGTCGGAGAGCATCGGCCTGTTGCCCTCCCTCTGCTCCGTCCTCCTTGATAGCTGAGAGAGAGCGATCACGGGAATATGCAGTTCCTTTGCGAGCGCTTTAAGGGAACGCGATACATCTGAGATCTCCTGTTCGCGGCTGTCTATGCCGCGTCTGCCCCTTATTAGCTGCAGGTAATCGACCACAACGAGACCGATATTAAACTCGGTCTTCCACCTCCTGGCCTTTGCCCTTATCTCCAGGACCGTCTGCGCCGGGGTGTCGTCGATATAGATAGGCGCTTCGTAGAGATTACCGACGGCTGTGGTGAGCTTTGGCCAGTCCTCGTCCTTTAAAAAACCGCTCCTGATCTTACCCAGCCCCACCCGGGCCTTACTGGCGAGCATCCTTTGCACCAACTGCTCTTTACTCATCTCAAGGCTGAAGACCGCTGTAGGCACATTATCTTTTATCGAGGCATGCTCGGCTATATTTACCGCGAAGGCGGTCTTTCCCATACTGGGCCGCCCGGCGATGATAATCAGATCGGATGGCTGGAAACCGGCGGTCAGTTTATCAAGGTCGGTAAAACCCGTCGCGACCCCCGTGATATGGGTCTTCTTCTCATAGAGCTTTTCAATGGTCTCAAAGGTATCTTTGATAATATCTTTAAGGGCGAAGACGCTCTGCTTGCTCCTCTCCTGAGAGACGTCGAAGATCAGCCGCTCGGCGTCGTCGATAAAGCTCTCCACACTCTCCACCTCTTCGTAGCCGAGCCTCGCTATCTCGCTCGAGGCGGTGATGACCTTGCGAAGCAGGGCCTTCTCCTTGACTATGCGGGCGTAGTAGGCGATATTGGCCGCCGTCGGCACGGCCTCGACCAGCTCGACGATATAGGAGACCCCGCCCTTTGCGTTAAGGGCACTGCTCTCCTTGAAGATATCCGAAAGTGTAACGACGTCTATGGGGGTGTTTTGCTCAAAGAGCGTGACCATGCCCTTGAAGAGCTCTGCGTGGACGCCCGAGTAGAAATCAACGCCCTCTGAAGAGAGAAACTCAAGGACCCTGTTTATGGCGTCCTTCTCGATAAGTATTCCGCCGAGCACCGCCTGCTCGGCATCAAGATTATGCGGAGGGACCTTGTAGTTGGCAGACTCTTTATGTGCACGAAGCGCCATGGCTGTTCCGTAGAACGGTAAAGAGGCCGCGCCTGCCTTCATTTATGCGCGCGCTGCCTCTACACCGTCAAAAGAGATGAATAATATCGTAATCAAAAAATAAGAGAAGAGCCTATTCCTCTTCCTTCTCCACCGTAATGACCAGCTCTGCCGTCACCTCGGGGTGTAGCTTAACACTCGCCTTAAATTCGCCCAGATGCTTGACAGGCCCGGCGATATTGACGGCCTTCCTGTCAACCTCAAAACCCTTTTCCTTAAGCGCGCTGGCGACATCCTTGTTCGTAACGGAACCGAAGAGCTTGTCTTCCTCGCCGGTCTTTCTCGTAAAGGTGAGCTTTACCTCCTCTATCCCTTTACATAGCTCTTGGGCCGACTCCATGACCTTGGCCTTCTTCTTTAAGATAGCCTCTTTCATGGACTCGAACTGTTTAAGATTGCTCTCTGTAGCGTGAACAGCGATACCTTTTGGTATGAGGTAGTTTCTGGCGTAACCGTCCGCCACCTTAAGGACCTCCCCGATATGGCCGAGCGTGGAGAAATCTTCAGTTAGAATTATCTTCATTCGTATTCTCCTTTTAAACCCCTGTTACCACATAGGGGAGCAGGGCCACATTCCTGGCGCGTTTTACGGCTACGCTTACGAGCCTCTGATGCTTGGCGCAGTTGCCGCTTATGCGGCGCGGTATGATCTTTCCGCGCTCGGTGATGAAGTATTTTAGCGTCCTGATCTCCTTATAGTCGATCACCGGAGAGTTCTTTAGACAGAAACGGCATATCTTCTTCCTGTGATAGGTCCTCTTTCTTCCCTGCTGGCCGCCGGTCCTGCCTCTGGGCGCGGAGCTTCCCGGTCTGGATTGGTTATTCATCGGAACCTCCCTCGTCTTTTGCCTCAGCGTCCGCTGAACTTGCCTCAGCAGAGGCTTTAGGAGCGGGGGCCGGCGCGGCCTTTGCCGCCGCCTCTACAAGCTCTGAAGCCGCCTTAAGGGCCGGGTCTGCTTCTGGCTCCTTCTCATCCGGTGCTGGAGCGGCCTTTGCCGCCTCCTCGACAAGCTCGGTGGCCTCCTTAAGGCCCCCCTCTTCCTTTACTTCCTCAACTTTGGCCGCGGCCTCAACCTTCGCCGCAGCCTCAACCTTCGCCGCCTCTTCTCTGGCCGCCGCCTCTTCCTTTGCAGCGGCCTCTTTGACGATAGACTCCTTTACGGCCTCGATTGCGGCCTCGTCTATCACTATGGTCTGGGTGCGCATGACGTCTTCGTTGAGCTTGAAGCGGCGCTCCATCTCGCGCCTGGGCTCTATGGCGGAAGAGTAGGTCATGAGGAAATAAAATCCGTCATTTCGCTTGAGGATCGGATAGGCGAGCCTTCGCCTGCCCCACTCATCGACCTTGTGGATGGTACCGCTACCTTCCTCGATGATGGCGGTGGCCGAACTGATGATACCCTTGAGGGCATCGTCAGATAAGTCCGCGTTTAATATAGATAAAGTTTCGTAGTGGCTTAAAGCTGCTGACATCTCTTGTACCTCCTTATGGTTCCCCGGATGGCTCCGGGTTTCGCCC
>CBDVCO010000113.1:0-5651 GCA_965372515.1 uncultured bacterium
GGCTCGGCCTTTGCTACCCTGGCCTCCGGCTTTGCCTCTATCGGGGCCTTGGGCTTCGCCTCTATCTTTGCAGCAGGCTTTTCCATAACTTCAGTGGCAGCAGGCTCTTCGGCCTTCTTTTTGGCCGCGGCCTCGGCTATTGCCGCGGCCCTGACAGCCTCTTCAGCCGCCTTGGCGGCCATCTCTTTCTCAAGCTTATCCTGAGCGACCTGCAGCTTCTCCTGATGCACGCCCCCGCCCTCTATACAGGCGTCGGCCACAGCCGCTGAAAAGAGCTTGATGGCCCTTATCGCGTCGTCATTTCCGGGAATTATATAGTCCACCTCATCGGGGTCGCAGTTTGAGTCGACAATGCCGATAACGGGAATATCGAGCTTCCTCGCCTCCTTGACCGCTATCGCCTCCTTCTTGGTGTCAATGACAAAGATAGCGTCCGGGACCTTCTTCATGTTACGAATACCGCCTAAGGTCTTCTCAAGCTTCAGGCGGGATTTCTCGAGCATTACGCCTTCCTTCTTGATGACCGAAGAGTAGTCGTCGGCCTTCATCTCGTCTAATTCAATTAGCTTTTTTATGCTCTTCTTAACGGTAGCGAAGTTGGTCAAGAGTCCGCCGATCCAGCGCTGATTAACGTAGCTCATAGAGCAACGCTCACTCTCCTCAACGATCGCGCTCTGGGCCTGTCTCTTTGTACCCACAAAGAGAATAGAACCTCCCTCGCTGGTGATCTCTTTGATGAGATCGTAAGCGGTCTTGAACATCCTGACCGTCTGCTGAAGGTCAATGATATAGATACCGTTTCTCGCCCCGAAGATATACCTCTTCATCTTCGGGTTCCATCTCTTTGTCTGATGGCCGAAATGCACACCGGCCTCCAGAAGCTGCTTCATTGTCAAATACGCCATAACTTTCTCCTTTTCTCTGGTTTTTTCCTCCGCGCCGGTATTTTTTTGCTGAAATCCCTTTAAGGACACCGTCAGCAATACAAAGACGCGTGTGAATTTAAGTAACTAGAATATTTAACATAACGACAATAGAGATTCAAGAGAAATCCGCCTGAATCTCAAGGAAAATCGGTCTAAAATAGACAAATATGGGGTTTTCGATAAAAGACGCTTGTCTTTAATAGATAGAGGGCCTAATACTCAGCAGTCCCGCAATATCAGGTTAATGTTTTGAAGACTCCGGCAGGTTGGTTTTATCCGGATTTAGGACCTTGAGCCCGGCCTTTACGTACTTCTTGAACTGTTTGGCACTCCTTAGTTCCAGGAGCTTATTAAAGATATAACCGGGCCTCACATAGAATTTTTTATAACCCTGCATGAGGATCGCCATGAGCTCCTCCCTCGTGTAGATGCCGGCGTATATCGGAGGGACAAAATCAGGAGAGGGGTCGGCGGCGAACTCGCGCCATACATCGGTCTTTATGACCCCTTCGGCTAGCGCCCTGTCGTAGATCTTGGTGCCGGGAAAAGGGGTTAGCACGGTCATGTGCACGTAGTCGGCCTTGAGCCTGCAAGCGAAATCTATGGTCGCGTCCATCTCCTCTCTGGTCTCAGTCGGACAGCCTATCATAAAATAACCGAGCGTCTTCATGCCCATACCCATCGTCTCTTTAAAGACGCTTGTTACAAGTTCAAGATTTATAGCCTTATCGAGTATGGAGAGTATCCTCTCGGTGCCCGACTCGACACCGTAGTGGATGCCGGTGCACCCGGCGGCCTTTAAAGCTTTAAGCATCTCGGTATTCATGGTGTCCACCCTCGCCCTGATGTCGAAGTTCAGGCCGACCTTCTTCTTTATAAGGAGATCGCAAACCTCCATCACGCGTTTTTTATTTACCGTAAAGGTGTCATCGTAGACGAGGACGAACTTTATGCCCATCTCCTTACATTTAATAAATTCATCGACCACGCTCTCGGCGCTCCTCGCCCTGAAGCGCTTACCGAGATGCGGGCGATCGCAGAAGGTGCATTTATAAGGACACCCCCTTGAAGTGAACATCGTGGTGATCGGGTTCTGCTCGGAAAGAATTGACGTATATTTTCCGTAAGGCACGAGGTGCCGTGCCGGATGGGGAAAAATATCGAGGTCGGCCACAAGCTCGCTCATGCCGGTCTTCATGACATTGCCGCCCTCTCTGTAGACAAGCCCCTTGACTTCGTTAAATGGAACCTTACCCTCTAAAGCTTCGAGGAGTTTTACGAACGAGACCTCGCCTTCACCGAGTATCAGATAGTCCACGCCCTTAAGTTCTATGGTCTCATCGGGATAGAGATGAACGTGGGGGCCGCCGAGGACGACCTTCGCAGATGGTACGACCTCTCTTGCGGTTTCGATGACCTTCATCACATCGAAAAGACAAAGCGTCATAGCGCTTATGCCGACGACATCCGGGGCAAAGGCGGATATCTTATCTGCAAGAGCCCCGTAGGAAAGCTCTTCGACCTGAGCGTCTATTACCGCTATCTCATGGCCGGTCTGCTCCTCCACGTAGGCGGCAATATAGAGGATTCCGAGCGGCGGGTTGTAACCGCGCTCCTCTTCGATGATCGTCGGGTTGTTGCCGACTATCTCGTTCTCCCTCGGGGGATTAATAAGGAGTACCTTCATCGCTATCCGTTCTTCTTTGAGAGCCTGACAATTAGTTCGGCTACAAGCCCTATGCCGAAAAAGTTCGTACCCGACAAAAAGAGCAGTACGGTCGTTATATCCATGACCTTGTCGAGATAAAAATAACTAAAGAGAAGGACAAAGAGCGAGGCCGCGAAGAAGATGAAGGCGATGGGCATAAAGACCCTTACGGGCTTAAAGCAGAGTATGGTCGTGAGTATCAGATAGATAAAGCGGGAAAAATCCATCACCGGACTTATCTTCGACGACCCGGTTCTCGGATGGTATCTCACGGGCTCGAAATGGACGTAGTTCAGGTCGGTGAGCATGGCAACCGTAATGGTAGTGGTAAAAGAGAAGCCGTCTGGCAAGAGGTACATATACTTATTCACAATTGACTTGTCCATCACCCTGAGCCCGCTATTCAGGTCCGGGATCTTTTTGTGCGTGAGGAAGTTCGCCAGCGTGCGAAAAATCCTCCTCGCCATCCTCCTCATCAACTCCCCTTTGTGATCCAATACGCTTCTCACTCCGACGACCATATCGTTCTCTTTAAAATGTTTAAGGAGAACGAAGATATCCTCTATGTCGTAGGAATTGTCGGCGTCGATAATGACGATCGTATCGCTAGAGCTCGCCCTGATACCGGTCTTTAAAGACGCCCCGTAACCTTTGTTATGCTTGTGAGCGAGCACCGTCACCTCTTCGAAGACACCGGCCTTCTTAAGGGTCGTGTCTGTGGAACCGTCGTCCACGACTATTATTTCGGCCGAATGCTCCTTGTGCTTCTTCACCTCTTTGATGAGTTTCTCTAGAAATTCGGATATACCTTCGGCCTCGTTGTAGGCCGGTATGATTATACTTATATCTTCTCTCGCAATACTTGCCATATACCCTTATCTCTCCTAATTCATTATGTAAATGTTTATCTTTAATTATATACTAACAGACGAGCATATAGCAACCACACTCATATAGATACAAACCGGACTAGTCCGGCTTTTCGAGGCCGCGAACGACTCTTCTACCGGCTACGACGAGCACGAAGAACAAGGCCAGTATGGTAAGAGTAACGGCCGCCTTCATTTTCCATGACTGAAAAATATTAAACTCAAAGAGTATCTCGTGGGCGCCCTCAGTAACCCGGACCGCCTGCAGCATACCGTATGCCCTTACCACGCTACGCCTTTCGCCGTCCACATAGACCGTCCACGACGGTGCCCAGACCTCTGAAAATACCACGAAGCCGGGCCTATCCACCTTGACCGTCGCGCCAAGCGTGCCGCTCCTGAAATCGGTTATCTCTATCGAAGCTTCAAAACCTGGCTTACCACCGGCACCCGGAAGACCGGCTTGGTCGTGTACATAAAGCTTCTTATCCATGTCGAGCGCATTACCTTTATTTAGTTCCTCTAAAAAAAGATCGATATCCATATACTCGTAGGAATCCATAAAATATACCAACGGCCTCGTACCCTTTAATTTTATGACCATATCGGAGAGCCTCTCATAGTCTGCCCGGTCTTTCGGCAAACGTTCGGGATGGAGGTCGAATCTATCTACTATGTAGCCGACATTATAGAGCTTCCAGAATGGATGAGAGTAGTTGCCTTTAAGGCTCTCTCTGGTCTTCTCAAGCGCCTTTGGCCCGACTATCTGGCCGAAGGCGAACCTCAATCCGTCCACATAGTGTCTGCAACAGTAGGAATGATGGCTCTTCGGGTAGCCAAGCTCAGGGCTAAGGGCTTCGCGCCTTACCATGCGCGGGATAAAAATCCTGAGATCATCAAGCCCTCCGTCTTCATATATGGGCGCAAGCTCAGCGTCCCTCTTAAATACCACGCTCTGATCCTCCTTGAGAGAGGCAGGAACTCTATCGCTGGTAGCGTCCGTATAGAGAAAGAGATAAGTTCCTAGAACAAGAAACAATAGAAGAGCTGACTTTGCGCGCCTCTTGCCGCTGATTATGGTCAATAAAAATAAAACCAGCCCTGTAAAGACAAATAAAAACTCCCTTTGGATCTTTAAGCCGCCAAGATCGAGAATGGAATAGGAGGTGAAATTGTAGCCATTCATAAAACCGGAGAAGACAAATAAAGCGAAGACTACTGCGAAGAGGACTAACACAGCCGGCGCAAAGTGTTTTAGAAAGTAAGGCTCCTCTTTCCAGACCTTTAAATCCGTAGAGCCGTATTTTTTCATGAAGAGGGTTATTAAAAAAAACATCCCGGCCAGTATGGCGAGTGAGCCAAGGTGGGTCAGATGGATCGCACTCACGCCGCCGCCCAGTGCGAAGAGGGCGTTAAAGAGCACGGCCGATATGAGAATGATCAGGACGTAATGAGTAAGTTTGAGAAGAGCGAAGCCGCGCAATAGAATAAACGATACCACCGCATAAGAAGTGACGAATATAATAATCGCAAGCGAAAATGTTGCCTCTACGAAGAAGACGGAGGTTAGCTCCTCAGGCGTAGCCTCTTTGAACATTAGCCAGAGCTTAAATATCTTAAGCGCGAAGCTAAGCGATATCCAACTCATGAGGGCATGAAAAAAAATATAGAAAATAAAAGTTATTACATCCCAACGCATAATACGCGTCCAACTACCTAGAGGTGTGGGCGGAGTACTCCCGGCCTCTCTTTGGCCGAGAGGGGAGCCCCTCCATAAGATATAGACGGCGTCCGCGAGAATAAGAATGAGGAGCAGAATTAAAAGTCCCGAAATGAATAAGGTCAGGTGGTCGGTATATTGAAGCACTGCGAAGAGGTCATAGCCCATCTCGAGCGAAGTGACTAAAACTGCGAAAAAAATGATAAGAATAAAGGCCAGAATATATTTTACGTATCTGGCGGCCCATCTTTCGTAGAAGCCAGGGCCGGCGCGGCCCATTAAGACGTCTATCCCGTAAGCGGCGTATATGGAGAAGAAGAAGTATGGCATAATGGCGGCGCGTGTCGGGTAACGAATATGCGCGTGCTTTGAAATAAAGCCGAATATCGGCCACAGCGGCGTGGACGAACCCAGAATATAGAGGGCGA
>CBDVCO010000114.1:0-5551 GCA_965372515.1 uncultured bacterium
GTCAAAATTTTCCACTTCACTCTCTCTATCCGCTTCTTTTAAACCCAGGAGGCACTCTAATTGTACATCCGGCGGGAGGAAGGAAAGATTATTCTGAAAAGGATAAGGTACCCAGGTATTATTGCTGCGAACAAAACTTTTTCTATAGTGAGAGATCAAGCCGTCATCACCCATCGCCTTATTAATTATTTGATCAAAGACAGGATAGTGAGAAAAAAGCACATGACCTCCTACGTCCCATGTAAAACCTTTTTCATCCTTAAAGGATGCGCTCAATCCGCCAACATGATTGTTTCTTTCAAGGATACCCCAATCTTTATGGCCCCGTTCCTTTAGCGCCCAGCCTGCTCCAAGCCCGCACGGACCGGCCCCAATAATCGCGATCTTCTTTTTATCTCTCTCCATCCAATTCGCCCCTTCTAATATACCCAGACTCGTTGTGGCATCCTTAAGGTAACTCGATCGGGAGCGGAAGAGATACCGGCATCAGTTAGGTTGATACGCTTATTGTAAAATCGCTCTATGACCTCGAACATCGATTTAATTTACCCTTCTTTAATAAAAACACTCATAAGCTCTTGATTTCTAAAGACTATCACAGTATTTTTGTGCGGTCAAGGGGTTGTGCATAGGCGAAAAGACTGACAAAACAAAAAATACTCTTCGAAGCGCTGCCCACAGTAAACACTTGTGATTACGGTTAAATTATTCTATCATTCAATTCATATTTTTCAATAACTGGCAGGTAATAGCTACCCTACGAAGTAGCGCACTCCGTACCAGGCCGAACTATGAATCTAATTACGCTTCAACATTCAAATTGTAAAATAAATGAAAAGATATTACTTCAAACAATTTCTTATAACGGCTTCTCTTATATTGATCCTGGAGTGCTTTCAGCTCTTATTGGACGTTAGCTACTATCCAATCTCTAAGATATCAATACCAATCCTAAATAGCGCGATCTTCATTCTTATTCTGGTCTCTATCGCTTCTATCGTAATCAATTTTGCGATTTACTACTTAATAAAAGTTATACCGCTTAAAGCCGCCTATTTCGAAACAGCTTTTGAGCTGTTGTGTACGATTGTTCTCGGGTTTTTCTATATTCCCGCATTTATTCTAGTATTTCATAAAAATTTTCCTGAAACGATTGACTTTTTCTGGAAATGGGGGTATGGGATTATTCCTTTATTCTGGACGTTTTGTGTAATCGCTTCCAATATATGGATGAGAGAGAAATTTAAACATGCCTACCAAAAGGCAGTAAGCCTACTGTGGAAACCGGCATACGCTCTTTTGATTATCTCCATTGGCTGGATGATTATAAGCAATATATCCCATCGCTTCACTATTGAAAAGACTGAAGAACCATCGGCTCAATTAACGGCAACCGGAGAAAGCCAAAAATCGAAACCGAATATCATTCTTATTACTTTTGATCAATTGAGTCCAACGTACATGTCGTTATATGGCTACCCACTGAAGACAACACCCTTCTGGGAGGAATTTGCAAAGGAAAGCTACGTCTTTGAAAATGCCCATTGTAACATCTGCGAAACCACTCCGGCACTTATCAGCATGCTCTCTTCGAAATACCCCTGGACCCATGGAGTACTTGAGTGGCCAAGATATATCAAAACCAATGAAGAAGAAAATATTGTAGCATTACTTGCGGACGACTATTATACGGCGGCTTTAGTTCCGTCTATATATCAATTGCCGGATATCCTGGGTTTTACGGATTATTTTGATTATCAAGAATGGGTGGGCTTTGATTTCCCGAATTACATAATGACCCTAAATGCTTTTTATAAAACATTCTTCCGTGAGGACCTGCATTTTTACTCAATCCCGGCAATAAGACATGCACTCTATCTCAGGAATGGATTTCCGCGTGCCCTTTACGATGAGGTCTTCGGCGCAGCGACAACCTTTTTAGACGGTTTAAACCAGAGGCCTTTTTTTCTATGGACACATCTTTGGCCCACACATACTCCACATGAAGCGCCACTAGCCTTCAAAGGTCAGTTTTCCAGTCAGAAAGATAAAAGAATAGAAAGATATAATGAGTATACTCTCTTCTCAGATTTCGCACTTGAAAATTTTATTGACCAATTAAAATCCAGGGGTCTCTATGATAACAGCATCATAATAGTCTCATCAGATCATGGGGTAAGCTTTGGTTTTGACATGATGTCATACTTTTTGTTTGAGCCCTTGGTTCGCATTCCATTATTAATTCACCTGCCAAATCAATCCAAAGGAGAACGCCTTATAGCAACAGCAGAGCAAATTGATCTTGTACCCACTATTTTGGGCCTTATTGACAAACCGATCCCGACATGGATGGAAGGTGAATCCCTTCTTCCTTATCTGCAAGGAAAAAAATCTCAAACACAGAAAATCAAATTCACAATGGACTATGGATCAAGTACGAATCCGGAATTAAATTCATTGGCAGTCTTCAAGGGAGAATTTAAATTGATTTACCAGAAGATCTCAGGGGCTACGGTGCTGTACAACTTAGTTGACGACCCACAGGAAAAAGAGAATCTTGCTCATAAATTTCCTGAAATAACCGCAGAATTAACAAATGAAGCGCAAAAGATATATACTAAAATGTCTGAAATTTATTAAAAGAACAGCTACCTTCAAAAACAAAATCAGCCGGGCTAAACTTAACAAAACCAACCCCTCTACCTCCCCGCCCCCTTTAATCTCATCGCCCGCCGTCTCTGGTCGGCCTTTAAGAAGATATTTTGCGCGGTCTTGAACTCAAGGTACGGCAGGTCGTCGGTATTTATGGTGATCCCCTCTGAGTCCTGAGGGCCGTAGGCGCCGATGCTAAAGGCCGGGCGAGAGAGCATGCGCTCAAGCTTCACTTTAAGAGAGCCTTCCAGCCCGCTCGTCCTTCTAACGTAACCCCTAAGGTCGCGCGCGATCTGCGGCACCTTAGTAAGCCTCTCCAGGTTTGCCGGGTCGGCTATAAAAGGCTCATGTGAAGCGAGCAATATAAAATCCTCGCCGCTCGTCCAGTAGCTGACGTAGCGGAATTGGTCCCTTATGGTATTAAGTATAATGTCGATATCCTCCTTATAGAACTCGTAGGAGGGTATCCACTGGCAAAGTATAGCGCCCTCGTTCATATGCTCGTCGGCGATTTGGTAGAACTCTCTGGTGAAGAGCTGTGAGACGCCGGAGACCCAGATGTTCGGCGGCTCTGAGACGATCACGTCGTAGGTGTTCTTAGTCGTGTCGATAAAGTGGCGGCCGTCCTCCACATGGACCGTGACCCTCGGGTCTCTGAGAGAATTATGGTTATATTTTCCGAAGTAGCGCTCTGTCGCCTCCACTACGAGCGGGTCTATCTCTATCGTATCTATGGCCTTTACGCCCGGGTGGCTCGTTATCGCGCCGAGAGAAAACCCGCCGCCTAAACCGATATTCAAGACCCGCTCGGGCGCCTTATGGAAAAATAGCGGCATGTAGCCGAGCATGAACTGGGTCTGCATGTCAATCAGGCCGTTTGAGGCGTCGACCTTGCCGTTGTTCCTGAGGTGCATCTCCCCGTAGACCGAATCGACATCCACAGTGACGAGGCCGTAAAAACCCTGCTTGGAGTAGATCACCTTGTTCACCTTCTTTGAGAGCTGGAAGCTCTTAAAAGATGTCTGCTTGATACCGTGGTAGTAGACCGCAATGCCCAGCTCCGGTTCGCCGTAACTCTTATATCCAAAGACTATAAATACCACGCACATTAAAACGGCAATGGCGTAGTGGAAAGAGATGCGCCTAACGGAAAAGAGAAGAAAGACAAGGCCGATAAGAAAATAGATAATCGAGGCAAGCATGCCCGTCTTCTCAAAGCCCAGGAGCGGAAGAATTATAAAGCCCGCGGCAAAGGCCCCGACGATGCCGCCAGCCGTATTGATCGAGAAGATAAAGCCCGTGTCCTTGCCCCTTGTTTCCTTGCTCCTGGCGAAAATTTTAACGGCCAAAGGAAAATTCGCCCCCATAAGCGAGGTGGGAACGATCATCAGCAAGAGGGCGGCGGCGAAGAGTACGCCCTGAAAGAGATAGAAATTTTGAAACTCGAAGAAGAGCCTGAAATAGAGGGCCTCCAGCCAACCCGATGTCTGCATGACCACGAGAGAGAAACCGGCGATCAAAATCTCTATGTAGGCGAATACGAGTAGCGGCCTCTTAATACTATCTAAAAAGCGGTGTATCACAAAGCTCCCGATACTGAGCCCCAAGAGGAAGGCGGCGAGCACGATGGCAAAGGCGTATATACTCGTTCCGAAAATGAGGTTAAAGTACCTCGACCAAGCCACCTCCAAAACGAGCGCAGAAAATCCGGAGACAAAGAGGGCGGCGAGCACCATGAGATGAACCCTATCGAGGCCCCCTGTTGTATTGTCCACCTCCACCGGGGCCGCGCTATCCGGCGAGTCGGCAATGAACTCCATGCCTGAGCTCTTGATAGAAGCGATGATAACACCGAGGATGAGGTAGGCTAGCCCTGCGAATAGAGAGGTCCTGGTAAGCCCTACAAACGGGACGAGCACAAAACCGCAAAGCGCCGCGCCTATTGCCGCGCCGAGAGTGTCCAGGCAGTAGAGAGAGGCGACGTCCCTGCCGAGGCGCTTAAATTCGACTGAGTAGAGATAGGTCATTACGGGAAACATCGCGCCGATGATGGTGGTGGGCACGATGAGTATAGCCGAGCAGAGGATGAACTTAACAAAGATTATCCAGACAGGGCTCGCTATAAGGGTGCTTAGATGTTGAAACGGAAAGCGCACGAGCGAGAACATGTATACGCTCGCGAGACAGTAGAGACCGAGAACAATAAGCGCGAGACCGCAGAGACGGTACTTGTGCTCGACCCTGCGGATAAGGATCCCCCCAAGGTAGCCGCCGAGCGCGATGCCCGCTAAAAAGACAGTCAGTATCGTAGATATCGAGAGCGCAGTCGTACCGAAGATCACCATGATCTTCCTCACCCAGACCACCTGATAGACGAGCGAGAGGAAGTTTATGGCGAATATGGAGAGGAGCAATATGAAGGTGCCTGTCCGGTTATTCATATCAGCGGCTAAGCCTCCACTACGAAACTTAATATAAAGTCCCGTAAAACATGGTTATTACCATACTATTAATTGTCCGGGGTGTCCGCGGTAATGTACCATAAACCGGTATTTTGTCCAAACCTTTAAACTTTTCACCTGCTCTAGTGCGCATTAATGGGAGAAGGAGGGGGATTGGCAGTAATTATTTCCCGTATTTAATCTTTAAGATCAAGACTATCGACGAAAACAAGAGTGCAAAGCCGTTGGCCACTATTATCGGGAAATTTTTGATCAGGATCCCGTAGACAAGCCACAGAAAGAGGCCGCACTCGAGGAGGACGTACATCATGAGCGAGATGCCCCCGGTCTCTTTTGTCCTGATTATCTTCAAGGCCTGAGGCAGAAAAGAGAGGGTTGTGCATATGGCCGCGACCAGGCCGAGTAGGGTTATAAGGCTCATTTCATCTCAATTGGCG
>CBDVCO010000115.1:0-5190 GCA_965372515.1 uncultured bacterium
CGCGTCGAGGAAAAGAGGGAGCGCGTTAAAGAGGATGAGGCGCACGATTTTGTACGCCCTGTAAAAGAGAATGGCAAGCCTGTTATCGTAAAAGAGGCAATACAGCCCCAAACCCCCGAGAAGGCCGAGGTCAAAGATAAAAAGAAGGCCGCCAAGAAGAAGGTAGCCAGTAACAAGAAGGGGAAGAAGGGCAAGAAGAAGGGTAAGAAGAAAGAAGGCGAGGGAGATGAAGAGCAGGACGGCGAAGGGGAAGATGAGCAAGGTCGCGGCAGGGGGCTCGGAAAGCACGATAGAGATCACGTCGACGACTGAGATCAAGTACTGTTCTATATGTCATTTTATAGAGAGTGTTAATGCTATAGCTTCACCGATTGTGGAAAATTATATTGATAAATCATTTTCTTCATTATAAAATATGTACTTACGTAACTTCGAGAGATTCGGTCCATTGCTTTTGATTTTCTCGCTACGCGCTATGCGTCATTCGGGGTTTTATAGATTGAGAAGATATCTTAAGATCATAATCTCTGTGGCCATCCTCTTTCAATCGGCTGGCTTTGTGCTGGCGGCAGGCGAACCTGCCCGGGCCAATCGATTGGAGTTGCCCTCGCCCGTACTCGTGGACTTTTGCGCCTTTTCAAAAGAGACCGATACCGATATGAATATTACCATAAGAGAGGACGGCTCCATCTCGGGAGAGTTCTTCATGTCCGAGTGCGGCTCCGGGCCGCTCTTCGGCTACGCCCAGATAAGCACGGACTCTACGGGCGACTGGGGCGGCAAGCTCTTTATCTATACGGATATCCTCGGCGGCTGTATGGAGACTGGGGCCTTCTACAGCGTGGACGTGCCGGATCTGATCTACCGGTGGCATGCCGGCCAGCAGAAGAGCGGCGCCGGATTACTTGAACTCCTGGAGTGCGGAATATGAGGCCGGCTAAGACCCAGATTTTAAAAAGTCTCTTTATGGCGATCCTGTTCCTGGCGCTCTTTGCTCTCTTTGGTGCCGAGGCCCGGGCCGCTTTGAAAGGAGGGGCTGGCCCTCTATGCCTCTACTCCTCGCAGACCGGGGCGAGTGTCAGCTTAGATATCTTGGATAACGGTTTTGTGGTGGGCGATTTCTGCATCGACGGCTGCGGCTGCGGCTCTATACTAGGTGAGGCCCATATAGCCGACGTCGATGGTACGCAGTACGGAACTATCGACCTCTACGCAGACCTGGACGAGGTATGCGCCTATGGTATCTGGTATTCGATAGATTTGCCGAGCCTTTCCCATATCTGGTACTATACCGGGCTTGAATCGACCCAATACAGCGGCACAGGCGAGTTTGAAGAAGTATCGTGCTCCCTTCCCTGATAGATCCTCTTGCCAATCTTTTTTATTCCACTAAGTATATGGTTTTCGGATAATCGAAAAGTAAGTCTATAAAAATGGGTAGGAATTGGAATTTGCGGGCGGAGAGATAAGGAGGGGTGATCCCCCCGCCCGCTGTGGAGTTGGAAGGTGGTATGTTTAATACTTTCTGGTCGTATTTTTCCTTCCAGTCTCCCATAATACTCTTATTAGATTAAAGGAAGATTAGAGCCCTCGTTATGATGGATTTAATCGCGCCCCGGTAGCCCGTCTTTATGCAACAATATATGGCTTTAAAATGACTTTATAATCTCTGGAATTCCGTATATACTGAATTTATAGGGTCTTCCGGGGGCCCTATATCTCTTTTGCTCATGCCAAAGCCGTCCATTCAAAGACAGTGAAAAGGACCACGGCCTATGGAAAGAAGAAAAAGAGTCTCGGCTCTGCGCGTTTTGTCTATCGTCGCGCTCTCTATATTCCTCTCTGAATTTCTGGTGATGATGCTCCTCTCCTTTTTGCCCCCTCTGACCGTGTGGGCAGAGGCGCTCGTAGACTCTCACATTCTCATCATCATGGTATTGCCGCTCCTCTATCTCTTCCTCTTTCGTCCGTTCTCCAGGCAGATCGAGGAGCGCGTGGACGCGGAATTTCGCCTTATGAGCGAAAGGGACAGGGTACAGAAATATCTTGACGTGGCCGGCGTCATGCTGCTGGTCATAGAAAAAGACGAGCGGGTAAAGCTTATAAATAGAAGGGGGCTTGAGATATTAGGATACAGCGAGCTCGATGTGGTAGGCAATAACTGGTTCGATAACTTCCTGCCCGAAAGGTGCAGGGCCGAGGTCAGGGAAATATTTACCATACTCTATTCAGATCGGCCGGACAGGGTCGAGTATTATGAGAACCCGGTGCTTACCAGGAACGGAGAAGAGAGGGTGGTCGCGTGGCATAACACCGTGCTTAAGGACCCGAATGGCGAGACCATTGCCGTATTGAGTTCAGGAGAGGATATCACGGAGAGAAGGGAGGCCGAAGACTCTTTGCAGGAGGTGCATCAAGGGCTTGAGCGGCGCGTTGAGGAGCGGACACGCGAACTCAAGGAGGCCAAGGAAAATTTAGAGAGGGAGTTCCTGGAGCATAAAATTGCCGATGAGGCCCTTGAGGAGACAGAGCTTAGGTTCGAGAGCGTGACAGATACGGCCAATGAAGCGATAGTCGTTGCGGACAATCAGGATAAGATAGTCTCCTGGAACAGAGGCGCTCAGAAGATATTCGGCTATAAAGAAGAGGAGATTGTCGGGAAGAAACTGACGATAATAATTCCCGAGCGCTACAGAGAGGCGCATGTGAAAGGCCTCGAGCGCGTTCTCGACACCGGCCGCAGTAAGGTGCTGGGAAAGACCCTTGAGTTCTCAGGACTTAGAAAGGACGGTAGCGAGTTTCCGCTTGAGCTTTCGCTCGCCACATGGAAGACGGGCAAGGGGACGTTCTTTAGCGGCATTATGCGCGACATCACCGTTCGAAAGCGCATTGAGGAGGAGAAGGAGAATATCCAGGCCCAGCTTCTCCACTCGCAAAAGCTTGAGGCCATAGGGAGGCTTATCGTAGGCGTGGCCCATGATTTCAGCAACATAATACTTTCGATAAAGGGATATTCCTCGAGGACGATGAAGGAACTCGAAGAGGCCGGCCCGCTCCATAAGAATATGGAGAAGATATTGCTCCTTGTAGAGCGCGGTTCAAATCTCACCCAACAGTTATTGCTCTTCGGTAAAAAAGAGCCGCCGGAATTTACAGAGATAGATATGAACTCCACCGTTGACGGGCTCTTGAGCATGATAGACACTCTTATCCGCTCTGATATTATCGTCACCGCGGTGCTCGACCCTCTGCTCTGGCGCGTGCGCGCGGACAAGGGCAATATAGAACAACTCCTGATGAACCTTGTCGTAAACGCCAACGACGCTATGCCCGAGGGCGGTGAGCTCTTGATAAAGACAGCCAATGTGGTCTTTGATGAAGAGATGAGCAAGGGCGTAAAAGAGGCGCAACCCGGCAGATACGTAATGGTAAGTGTTACTGACACTGGGGTAGGGATGGAGAAGGGTGTAGCCGAGCGTATATTCGATCCCTTCTTTACGACCAAAGGTAAGGATGGTTCCGGTCTTGGCCTATCCGTGATATACGGGATAGCCAACAGGCACGGGGGGTGGATAAACGTGGAAAGTAAACCCGGGCGCGGGGCGAACTTTACCTTCTATATCCCGGCTATTCCCGTAAAGGGCGGCCGCCTTAAAAAAGCGGCCTTGAAGAGACCGGGCCCCAAGGGGCGCGGTTGACTCATGCAGGGTGCTACGACGGAGCCTGTTCCTTGTCCCTTCTCTTTGCCACGCCGGTAGAGTAGGCGGTGTTAATTACGGCCTTTGAAACCATATCCACCACCCTCTCGTCGAAAACGCTTGGTATGATGTAGTCTTCGTTTAGTTCCTCGGGCTTTATTACCGCGGCTATCGCCTCGGCTGCGGCCAGCGTCATCTCGGCATTGATGCTGTGGGCGTGGCACTTTAAGAGCCCTTTGAAGAGGCCGGGGAAGCAGAGCACGTTGTTGATCTGGTTTTGATAGTCGCTTCGCCCCGATGCCATGATCCTTACATGCGGCTCGGCGAGCGCAAGCTCAATCTCCGGAAGGGGGTTGGATAGCGCGAAGACGACAGGGTCGGGATTCATACTCTTTAGCATATCTACAGTTACTATGTTCGGTGCCGATACCCCTATGAATATATCGGCGCCATCCATGGCATCTTTAAGGGTGCCTTTTTTATTGTCGGGGTTTGTTATCTCTGCGAACTCTTTTTTTACCCCGCACATATTTTCTTCTCTTCCCCTATAGATGATCCCGGTGGAGTCAACTCCTATTAGTTGCTTTGCGCCCGCCTTTATAAGTAGCCTTGAGCAAGCGATACCGGCCGCCCCGGCTCCGCAGACGACAATCCTTATATCCGCCAGTTTTTTATTGATAAGTTTAAGGGAGTTTATGATACCTGCCAGCACAACGACGGCGGTGCCGTGCTGATCATCGTGAAATACCGGCATGTCGAGTTTTTCTCTGAGCTTTTGCTCTATCTCGAAGCAGCGCGGGGATGATATGTCCTCGAGGTTTATGCCCCCGAAGCCGGGGCTTATCCTTACAACGGTATCGACGATCTCATCCACGTCGTTGGTGTTGAGACATATGGGGAAGGCATTGACCCCGGCGAATTTTTTAAAGAGCATGGCCTTGCCTTCCATTACCGGCATAGCCGCCTCGGGGCCTATGTTGCCGAGCCCGAGGACCGCCGAGCCGTCGGTAACTATGGCTATGGTATTGCCCTTGATGGTCAGTTGATAGGCTTTGCTTATGTCATTGGCGATGGTCGAGCAAACTCTCGCTACACCCGGGGTATACGCCATGGAGAGATCGTCCCTCGTCTTTAGCGGGACCTTGTTCTGTATCTGTATCTTTCCTCCCAGATGTATGAGAAAGGTCCTGTCGCTTATATTTATGACCTCGGCGCCGTGGAGTTCTTCAAGGAGCTTTATGATATCCTGGCTGTGCTCTACGTTGTAGGCGTTGACGGTATAGTCCCTTATCACGTAGTCCTTTTGTGCCTTTACTATATCTATGCCCCCGATATCCCCGCCGGCATCGCCGATGACGGAAGTTATATTACCGATCATTCCGGTCGCGTTCTTTGCTTTTATGCGTATTGTGAAACTGTAGCCTGGGCTGGTCTTGGGCATTCTCTCTACCTCCCCCTCTCCGGGTCTTTCTCTAAGATGTGGGTCAATCTT
>CBDVCO010000116.1:0-5154 GCA_965372515.1 uncultured bacterium
GAAGGAAAGAGCAGGGCACGCCTATCGCCAAAGTCCGAAAGCTCCGCCATTAGCTCCCTGTTCTTGCGGGAATATTTAAGACCGTACTTAAAGACCTTGTAGGCGAGCCCCTTGTCTCCCGAGAGCATATATATCCTGCCCATGCAGAGATAGATGATCGGGTTGTTTCGCTCAAGGCGCAAGGCCTTTCTGCAGAGCTTCTCCATGCCCTTCACGTCAAACTCCAGAGCGGCCTTACAGAGCGCGTAACAGCTCATAGAGACCGGATGGCTCTTGTAGGATTCATTTTGGGTCAGGAGTTCGAGAGCCTCCTGATAGCGCCGCTGTTTTGTAAACTCTATGCTTTGCCTCTGTGATACCGCGTCTGAATTCCCCATTTTTTCTCTCCTTCATTTTGATAAATAGACTAAAAACCTGAATAGACTAATAAAAAAGACCGCCAAAGATATGTTGAATCTCTGGCGGCCCGACAGGCATTGTTATAATAACTTTAGCCTCGCGACTCTGCGCCCTCCCGTTTCCGAGAGTTTGCTCTGAGCAAAGATGAATATGTATCCTGCTATAGTTAATTATATATATGAATTGAAACTATGTCAAGCGCTTTCTTAGCCCTTTTGGGGCTTAATAATCAAATATAGCTTTACGCCAGATTAAGCGGCATGCTATCGGGCTTATTCTCAATTGCCCTTATTACCTGGCGCGCGTAATTGGCCTCGGTCTTAAGGCCAAGCTTCTCGGCCCGCTTTAGCGCTCTCTTGAGCCTCCCTACAGCTTGGCTTACCTTACCATCGAGAAAAACGGCTTGAGAGAAACCAAGCTCGCAGTAGATAAGGCCGCGTGAGTCTCCGGTCTCTCTAAATAAGGCCTCGGCCGCCTTAAAATCCCTCTTCGAGAGCGCGCTTTTTCCCATGATCTGGTATAGAGAGCCCTCGCCCCAGAGCGTATAGGCGTAGCTTACCTTGTCGCCTATCCTCTTGTAGACGCTCTTCGCCTTCTTAAAATACTCGCGCGCGCCCTTTGTATCCCCCTTCATCCTCAGCGCGTTAGCCAAACCGCAATATGAATAGGCGACGCCGAATCTATCTCCAAGCTCTTTAAAGAGCCTGTTGGCCCTTGAGTAATATCTGTAAGAGCCCTTAAAGTCCCCGGCCACGCGCGACGCTCCGCCGAGACCCGTTAGAGAGTACCCCACGCCTGTGCGGTCCTTTAGCCTGGTAAATAGCTCTTTGGACTCGGCAAAGCCCCTGAGCGCGCCCCGCGCGTCCCCCCTTACGCGGTAGGCCCCGGCCCTGGCCCAGAGCGTGAAGGCTATCGCCATCTTATCGTTCTCGCTCCTGTAACTGCGTAGCGCTCTATTCAAGAGCCTGATCGTCTCCGAGAACTCGCCTCTCGCGCGAAGCGCTAACGCGAGGCCAACGCTCGCGTCGACTGCCCTTTGAGGCTCTCCAAGCTTTAGCGCGAGCCTCTCGGCCTGCCGGTAGTTTTTGGAGGCCCCGGCAAAATCGCCCACCATCCTGAAGGTATCGGCAAGGGCGAAGAGAGAGTCGAGCTTAAGCTCCGGGTCACGCCCGGCAAGCCTACCTGCCTCCTCAAAGAGCGGCACGGCCTGAGCGAACTTCGAAGAAGCCTTCATCTTCATGCCGGCGTTGAATATCTCGTACGGGTCAGCTATATCTTTCATAGGAGGTGATTATACTCCCGGACGCTGAGTTTATAAAGCAGAAAAAACACGGCGCTACGAACGAGAGGTACCCCATCTTGACCTTTACACCAATGCGCCCATCTGGTAACCTTTATCCATGCGCTCTATTAGATTATCCATGGCCCAGATAGACCCTGTCGTAGGCGACCTTGACTGCAACGCAGAGTTGATCCTCGCCAATATCGATAAGGCCCGCGGCCTGGGCTCAGAGCTTGTGGTACTGCCCGAGCTCGCGCTTACCGGCTATCCCCCCGAAGACCTGCTCCACAAGCCCCATTTCATAGACGATAACTTAAAAAAAATAGAAGAACTTGCCGCTAAAGTAGATGGCATCACGGCTATCGTCGGCTTTGTGGACCGGGCTGAAGATAACCCGGAGGAGCTTCTAAACGCGGCCGCCATTATCCACAATGGAAAGATCATAGACCGCTATTACAAAATAATGCTCCCCAACTACGGGGTCTTCGACGAGATGAGATATTTTAGCGCGGGGAAGAGATCGCTTTGCATAAGGCTCAATCAGATCACCATCGGCATAGGTATCTGCGAAGATATATGGCATCCTGACGGCCCGATAAAGGCTCAAGTTGAGGCCGGGGCCGAACTGGTCATAAATATAAACGCCTCGCCCTTTCACACGGGTAAAGCTCAAAGCAGGGAGAAGCTCTTAACAGAGAGGGCAAAAGAGAATAACGTCGTTATCGCCTACAACAATATGGTCGGCGGCCAGGACGAGCTGGTCTTCGACGGCAACGGGATGATAATAGATACTAACGGCCGGGTCATCTCACGCGCCGCGCCATTTGTTGAAGAGCTCTTGACTGTGGACCTGGTCTTTGACAAGGCTAGCGAAGAGAAACCTGAGGAGAGTGCAACGGAAGTAAGGATAACCCCGATAGAGCAAGGGGGGGAAGAAGGCAAAGAAAAGGCGCCGCTGCCAAAACGCCCGGAGCAGGATCAAAAACCGCTTAGTACGACAGAAGAGATCCTGATGGCCCTTGAGCTCGGCACAAAGGACTATGCCACAAAGAACGGCTTTAAGCACGCCATCCTCGCTCTAAGCGGCGGCATAGACTCGGCGCTTGTAGCAACAATCGCTAGGAGGGTGCTCGGGGCGGAAAATATCACCGCGGTCTATATGCCGTCGAGGTACTCATCTGCGAGCTCTAAGGCCGACGCTGAGCAGCTATCACAAAACCTCGGCATAGAGTTCATGACCATCGAGATAGACGACATCTTCGCCTCATATCTCGCTCTCCTCAAGGGACCTTTCAAAGGGGAAAAAGAGGGCACTGCCGAGGAGAACCTGCAGGCTAGGATCAGGGGCAATATCATAATGGCGCTATCGAATAAATTCGGCCACCTCGTACTGACCACCGGCAACAAGAGCGAGACCGGCGTTGGATACGCGACCCTCTACGGAGATATGGCAGGGGGCTTCGCTATTATTAAAGACGTCTCAAAGACGCTGGTCTACGAACTCGCGCGCCACATAAATAAACTCTCAGCGAGCGAGCTCATACCTGAAACTATCATCAACAAAGAACCGAGCGCCGAGCTTCGAGCCGATCAAAAGGACCGGGACACCCTGCCGCCGTACGACCAGCTCGACCCCATATTAAGGGCATATGTCGAGGAGGACAAGGACATCGACAGCATCAGGGAGATGGGCTTTCCAAAGGAGCTTGTAAGAAAAATAATCGATATGGTCGACAGGAGCGAGTACAAGCGGCGCCAGGCCCCGCCGGGGATAAAGATAACCCCGAGGGCCTACGGCAAGGACTGGAGGATGCCCATCACGAACGGCTACGAGGACAAGAGCTAACGCCAGCCAACAAGCCTTGACGCGACACTAATTCCTTGTAGAAGCCTCTCTCAGGTTTTATAATATTATGATGGACGAATCAGGGTCTATATCGAAAGATGCTCCTTCGACCAACCGGGCGAAGAAGCACTCGTCAAAGCACGTAAGGTTTATTCTGGTTACCATTGGAACGGTCTCTCTCGCCCTGGGGCTTATCGGGATAATACTGCCGCTTTTACCTACGACACCCTTCCTGCTTCTCACTGCGGCCTGTTACGCACGCAGTTCAGACCGTTTTCATGACGCCCTTCTGGCTAACCGCATCTTCGGCCCGCCGATAAAAGAATGGCACGACTACCGCTCTGTCGCCAAAAAGACAAAGATAGTCTCAATCATAGTCGTTATAATAAGTTTCGGCATCACCATAGGCTTCGTACTTAACGCGCCTTTACCAAGGATAATCCTTTCAATCGTGGCCCTCGGACTTATTATTATCCTACTGCTCCTCCCGACAAGAAAGAAGCCTAACACGGTATAAATTTCAAAAAAACCTTTCTCGTTCTCGGCCCGTCGAACTCGGCGAAAAATATACCCTGCCACGTGCCAAGCACTAACTTTCCATCTTCCACTATCACCGATTCGGAGGCCCCGAATAGAGAGCTCTTCACATGGCCGTCGGAGTTACCCTCCGCATGCCTGAAGTCCGGGTCGTTACGCTCGATTAATTTAGCGCTCTTCATCAGAATATCCGTTGGCACGTCCGGGTCGGCGTTCTCGTTTATGGTAATCCCCGCCGTGGTGTGCGGACAGAATATAAGTACGACGCCGTCCTTAAAACCCTCTTCGCCATCTATCGCCTTTTGAACCCTGGAGGTAATATCGACAAGCTCGTTCACACTTGCGGTCTTTACATCGATCCGTGTCATACGTATAACCTCCGCTTAATCGCCTTCAAAGCTGAGCTTTAAAATAGCCGCATAACGAAGAGAGCCCACACTCCCCGCAGAGCGGCTTTCTCGCCTTGCAGGTCTTACGGCCGTGAAGTATCAAGAGGCGCGTCGTCTCCCCCCATCTCTTCTTGGGGATTATAGCACACAAGTCAGCCTCCACCTTATCCGGATCGTCTCTTTGTGTCAGGCCGATCCTCCCAGCGACCCTCAAAACATGGGTATCTACGGCAAGGGCTGGTATATCAAAAGCGTTAGCGAGCACCACGTTCGCTGTCTTTCTGCCGACCCCTGCGAGGCTTGTTAGACCGTCCAGTGTGTCGGGCACAGAACCTTTGAGGTCCTCGACTATCTTAGCGGTGCACTTTTGTATGGACTTGGCTTTATTATTGAAAAAGTTGACACTCTTTATGTCGCCCGCGAGCTCTTCAACGTCGACGCTCGCGTAATCCTTCGCCCTCTTATACTTCTTAAAGAGGTCCGTGGTGACGAGATTGACTCTCTCGTCCGTGCACCGGGCGCTCAGGATAGTGGCAATGAGGAGTTCCAAAGGATTTGAAAACCTGAGCGCGATACGCGCGCCCTTAAATTCGCTCTCAAGTATATCGAGAACCTTTGCGGCCTTATCGCTCTTATTCATATTCATTCTCGTTCTATGGATAGGCACGGGCTAGCGGTGTTGCGGGAAGGGAAAAAACAGT
>CBDVCO010000117.1:0-4839 GCA_965372515.1 uncultured bacterium
TCGATGAACTCGTCGTTGTTCTTTGTGCCTTTGAGCTTGCCGAGGAGGAATTCCATGCTTTCCACCGGGTTTAGCGGCTGGAGTATCTTTCTAAGTATCCATATCCTGTTGAGCACTTCCTTTGAAAGGAGCAGGTCCTCTTTTCTCGTACCTGATTTATTTATATCTATGGCCGGGAAGATCCTTCTCTCCGAGAGCTTGCGGTCGAGTACTATCTCCATATTGCCCGTGCCTTTGAACTCTTCGAAGATAACCTCGTCCATCCTGCTGCCGGTCTCGACGAGCGCCGTGGCAATGATGGTAAGGCTGCCGCCGTCCTCGATATTTCTCGCCGCGCCGAAGAACCTCTTGGGTTTGTGGAGAGCGTTTGAATCGACGCCGCCCGAGAGCACCTTGCCGCTAGAGGGGATCACCGTGTTAAAAGCGCGCGCGAGCCTCGTGATGCTGTCTAGCAGTATTACAACGTCTTTCTGGTGCTCTACCAGGCGCTTTGCTTTTTCGATTACCATCTCCGCGACCTGAACGTGTCTTGTGGCCGGCTCATCGAATGTAGAGCTTATTACCTCGCCGTTAACCGAGCGTTCCATGTCGGTTACCTCTTCCGGCCTCTCGTCTATCAACAGGACCAGCAGTACGACATCCGGGTTGTTGGTGGTAATGGAGTTGGCGATCTCTTGAAGGAGCATTGTCTTGCCGGCCCTGGGCGGGCTTACTATAAGGCCCCTTTGCCCCTTTCCAATGGGAGTAAAGAGGTCCATTATTCTCATCGAGAGATTAGGGGCTTTCTCGGTCTCAAGTATGAACTTCTCTTCAGGGTAGAGCGGGGTGAGGTTATCAAAGAGTATCTTGTCTCTTGCTACTTCGGGGTCTTCGTAGTTTATCTTTTCGACCTTCAACAGGGCGAAGTAGCGCTCTCCCTCTTTGGGGGGCCTGATCTGGCCGGATACCACATCGCCGGTCCTGAGATTGAACCTTCTTATCTGTGATGGGGATACGTATATGTCGTCCGGGCCGGGAAGATAGTTAAAGTCCGGGGCGCGGAGGAATCCGAAACCGTCGGGAAGCGTCTCGAGGACGCCTTCACCGTATATCAGACCGTTCTGTTCGCTCTGTGCCTGGAGAAGCGAGAAGATCAGGTCTTGTTTTCGCATCCCTGCCGAGCCTTCGATCTTATATTTTTTAGCGATATCGGTCAGTTCGTTGATTTTTTTGTCCTTTAGTTCTTTGAGATTCATCTATTACTCCTGTGGTATTATTGGGATGTGGTATAGGTATAGGGTCTGGGTTGCGGGTTATATAAAGAGGTCCGTTCCTTTAAAGGGGCCTATATGGATAGTTGATAAGGGTTTATAATGAAATGTTTGTAATGTTATTGTGCCAATATTTTTCAGATTTACGTACCTTTGGGCAAAATCTTTAGGATCGCGCTTATGGTATGTGGAATAGTTACGGTATATCCTTAGATTGAAGGGATATTAATATTTAACACGGTTATGGGGGGGCTGTCAACTTTTTTTTTCTTTGACCCCGCATTTTAGGTCCGGAAAGCGGGCGAGGGGGGCGCGAACGGGCAAGAAAAATCTTGACAACCAGGGTCCATTAAATTAACGTTATTCATTACTGAATGAATAACTATTACAACCATGCCCAGGTAGCTCAGTCGGTAGAGCAGAGGACTGAAAATCCTCGTGTCGGGGGTTCAATTCCCTCCCTGGGCACCACTAAAAACACACACTTACACCATCCGGGGTTTTCCAGAAAACCCTAAATTTCCATCAGTGGACGTTTTGCGGATTTGTCCTTTGTCATAAGGGGTAATATTACATGGCAGGCCACTCTTGATATTGTATAACTCGTTATGAATTTATCGAACGATTTTATAAAAAGACACTATCTCAAGATATTTTTCATTGTCATAATTTTAGTGGCCTCTTTTTTCCGTTTCTATAGGCTCGATGAACTTCCCCCGGCCTTTGACACTGATGAAGCCATTAATTCGCTACACGGCCAGTCAGCACTTGCGGGTGAATTCAACGTCCTATATACGAATCGTCTCATTTCAATCAACGAAAAATACCAGGGGGAATATGTTGATGACGGTGAGAAAGGTTACTATGAGGCTTACCGCTCTCAAAGAGGCCCCAGAGAAGGTCTCTACTCTAACCTCCTCGCCATCTCTTTATATCTTTTTGGCAATAACCCCCGTGCAGTTCGCGCGGTCTCGGCAATCCTCGGGATCTTAACTGTAGCGGGTTTCTTTTTTATGGCCAGAGAGTTTTTCCTCTGGGCCTTTGGATGGTGCGACCGTGCAAGAGGCGCTCCTTTGTGGATCGCTTCCGTAAACCCTGTGTCGATAGCGCTCTTTTCGTCCTCTCTCCTTGCGGTCTCCTTTTGGCATACCCTGATGTCAAGAATCGCCTACATGCATATCCTGACCCCGTGCATTACGGTATTCTCTTTTTACTTTCTTTTCAAGGGGCTTAGAAGCGGCAGGTTCTTAAATTTCCTGGCTGGCGGCGCTCTTCTTGGTCTGGCTTTCCACACCTATATGTCAAACCGGATACTTCACCCAGTAGCACTTTTTGTAATGATCCTTATGATCATTGAATTAATAATGGAGAGGAGAAGTGTCAAGAAGGTAGAAGATGGCGGCGGCGGGGCGCTATTTACGCGAAACATTATAATTTTTTGGGTGATGTGGCTTGT
Source organism: uncultured bacterium (assembly GCA_965372515.1). Lineage (GTDB taxonomy): Bacteria > Desulfobacterota > GWC2-55-46 > GWC2-55-46 > JAJCZF01 > CBDVCO01. The sequence continues at coordinate 2,707 of CBDVCO010000117.1, forward strand.
TGTAGCGGCTCCGCTTTTATATTATTTCTACAACCACCCGGATATATTTTTGGATAGGGCCAGGCAGGTATCCGCCTTTGATAGAGGTAACCTCATATCCGGATTAATTGAGAATATTCTCCTGACATTCGGGCAGTTTAGTTTTACGAGTGATCCGGTCCTGAGGCATAACCTGCCCGGCACCGCACTGCTGGCCTGGCCGGTTGTCATCCTCTTTCATATTGGAGTAATAGTAGCGCTTTTGGGGACTTTCAATTTCTTTCGGGGCCTTGTTGCCGGAAATTACCCCGGCAGAGCTCATTCGGCCTTTCTCTTTCTACTGGTATGGTTTGCTTTCGCGCTGGCTCCGGCCTTTCTCAGCTTAGGTCCTCATCCCCATGCGGCCAGGTCTTTTAATGCCGTGCTGCCGGCCCTTCTTCTGGCCTCCATTGGAGGAGCTTTTCTATGCGGCTTGATTAAAGAGAGGCTAAAAGGCTCTAGCGCTAAGAGAGCGGTTGCGATAATAGCCGTTGCCTTCGTCCTCCTGACGGGCATGCTCGAGTTTAAAAAATATTTTAAGGACTGGGCCGCGGAGCCGAATATAGGAGGGGTGTTTGACGAGCCGCTTTATCGCCTTGCCGAATTTATTGCGGAAGCCCCTGAGAGTTACAACATATTCGTCATTGTCAACCACGCACCCTCTCATGTGCAGTTCTTGACAGATACATATACCGCCGCAGGGCGCAAAAAGAGAAAGAATATCGTTTACATCCTGCCTAATCGTAAGATCCATATCGATTTTCGTGCCGCAGCACCCTATATCCTGGTAGCTCTCCAGTATGAAGAAGATCAATTCAGAGAGATACAGAAAAACGTTCCGGGAACGTTTATAAAGCAGGAGCATTTCAACTATATTGTTGTCGATTGATCATTGGGTTTTATCTTGTTTGCGCTTCTAGCAGGTGGTGCGTGTCTGGACGAGAAGGGTGATTTTAAGGCGTTAAGATCTTTAGAAAAAATTTTACAATACAGAATTGGAAATCTCAAGGAGCAAATTTCTTCGATTCATCTCTTCTTCCTCTTATCCGGGTGCATCCCCCATCGCTCTCTTTACTATCGTCCCCCTGAAGCGGTCCACCCTCCTCTGGATAAATATTTCAAGGAGGACGGATATAATAAGTGTGGATATGAATATGGCCGCGTAAAAGTATATATCAATTCGCACGAAGATCGAACTAATCAGAAGCAGGCTAAAGAGGTTGATTATAATTCGATGCGTAAGATAGACGGGGTAGGAGATATTGCCAAGCAGCCTGTCTATTCTGCCGAAATTAAGTTTATGAATTTTCCACAAGAGTATTGCAACGCTCGGGTAGAAAAGCCAGTAGGCGATACTGCCGGTGCGCCCTACGCTTACGGCCTCGCTGGTAAATATCCTGAGCTTCAGGTTCAAAGTGGAGTTTACGGCCGGTCCGCCAAAGAGCATGAAAGCAAAAAATATTATAATAGATAGGACCGCTACGGGCTTTGGCACTTTGATATCACCCAAGCGATAGGCAAGAAAGCCGATCAGGAACAAGGGGTATTGCGCAATCGGCAGAAAATAGACGAATTTAATGCCCATGACAGGAAGTAGCGCGAACCTCAAGAGCAAGAAGAGGGCCAGGAGGATAAAGAGCCGTCTTTTGCTGAAATGAAAGATTACGGGCGCCGTGATATAGAAGGTAAGCTCGCATGCCAGCGACCAGCCGAGCGATATGGGATGGAGCATATGGTATCTGCCGTCGAAGAGGTATGCGAGCCATTCCTGGCCGAAGATGGTAAGGCTTGTAAATATCACCATCGCCTTTTCCCAGAGCACAAGGGCGTTAAGTTGAGCGATATAGCTTGAGATAGAATTCTCATAAGGCGTGGCCCAAAGCATTGCGATAAGGATGTAAGAGCATATGGTAATCAAAAGCACGGCGAGGTACTGCGGGTAGATCCGTAAAAACCTGCTGAGTATAAAGGTTTTGTAGGTCTTAGTGCAAAGGCTGTATTTTTTGTCCAATACCAGGGCCATATAAAAGCCTGAGATTATGTAGAAGGTCTCAACCGCCTCCGGGCCGCCCAACAAAAGATAGCTCCCGGGGACCTCGGGCAGGTGGTGCAATA
>CBDVCO010000118.1:0-4794 GCA_965372515.1 uncultured bacterium
CCTTCAAAGTCAAAGAGATGCAGAGTTTATTAGTAATCTTAGAGTATACCTTGAGAAGGATAAAGAAAAACTTGAAGCAGAGGTTCAAAAAGAACTCACTCCGATTACGGAGGAGCCTACAAAAGAACTCAAGGACAAGGTAGACGATTTAAAAAGAAAGATAGATCTCCTTGAAGGCGTTGGTGCCTCCCTTAAGCCGGAAGATTATATCACCCAGGCTACAGACTACTTTTACGATGCACGATATGAAGAATCAATTCAGGCAGTTGAGAAGGCTATAGAGTTACGCCCTGACGACACATTAGCCTGGAACAACAAAGGTGTTGCATTAGATCGCCTAGAACGCTATGAAGATGCTCTTGAGGCATTTGAGAAGGTTGTTGAATTTCTTCCTGAGAAGGCAGAAGCCTGGAATAATAAAGCTACTGCCTTAGATAACCTCGGACGCCATGATGATGCTCTTGAGGCATTTGAGAAGGCTATAAAGCTGAGCCCTGACTACTTAGATGCCTATATCAATAAAGGTGCTGCGTTAGTGAGCCTCAAACGCTATGATGATGCCCTAGAAACAATTGAGAAGGCTATAGAATTATACCCTGATTACGCAGATGCATGGGTCAATAAAGGTGCTGCGTTAGGACACCTCGGACGCTATGATGATGCCCTTGAGGCACTTAAGAAAGCTATAGAATTAAGCCCTGAAGATGCATATGCCTGGAGCAATAAAGGTGCTACATTGGATAACCTCGGACGCCATGAAGATGCCCTTGAGGCATTTGAGAAGGCTATTGAGTTGCACCCCCACTACTCAGAAGCCTGGCACAATAAAGGTGCTGCATTAGAGCACCTCGGACGCCATGAAGATGCCCTTGAGGCATTTGAGAAGGCTAAAAAGTTAAACTCTGAAAACAAAGCCTAACATGGTGGGCTGTGCCCACAAATCATTTCTTTCTTTTCTTTTGTTTCTTAAGACAATCCAGGGTGTGGGGGTCTACACTGCCTAAAGGGTAGGTTGAACGGGGGGCTGTGCGCAAGCCTTAAAGTTATTCTCTTCTACTTACATCATCGGTGGGCTTAAAGCTCTTTTCTTCTACTTACATTATCGGTGGGCAAAGCCCACCGTACAGAATCCAAAAATATCCGGGGTGTGGGGGTGTAGACGGCTTAAAGGTTTTTGTTCCTACTTAAATCAACGGTGGGCGAAGCCCACCCTACAGATTCCAGACAATCCCGGGGTGTGGGGGTGTAGACGGCTTAATGGTGGGGCGTTCGGGGGGCTGGCGTTATGGCGGGGAGGTCTTACTTAGCTTGCGCCCGCTTCTATAGGCGCGAGCTAGTAGAAAAGGCCATAACGCGGGTAGCCGAACGGCGAGGATAAGGCCGTTTCTTTCCGCGTAGCGGTATAAAACCGGACTAGTCCGGCCCCACCCTCAAAAGCGCAGATTTATCTGCAAGAGCCTTTAGGTATCATATGATTAGAAAACCTTTTCTATTTCTTGAATTTTCCATGAAGCGGGCGAGGTAACAGACTTAAGGCGAGCAATTGATGAAGTAATACTAGACTACTTACCAAAGCGAGGAAGGTCATAGTGATCATCCCAGGAGAAACCAGCTGCTAATGCCTGCAGAGTACAGTATGGGGTGGACGATCCGCTCGTAACCCCTGGCTATAACAAGCCCTCTCTCCCTGCCGATCCCTAACTTTCTGAGCCTGCAATAGATATGCAGACTGTTTAGGTGATGCCTTAGAAGAGCCATCTTTTACTCTCTCCTGTGGTTTCATTAACTTTATATACTACCCTTAAATTATGCATATATTATGCCATGTGCTAATGATGATCATAACTACTCGATTTTGTAGTGATTATTTAAATACGAATATTTTAAATAATTTTACAATTCAAAAGTGTAATAAATTCCGACACTTAAATTGCCCAAGAGCAGGTACGGGAGGCTTGATAGCTACTACCGGAGATCAACAATATTGAGCCTTGAAGCGATAAGCACGGGGCTGCCAATATTTGACTTTTCTGCTATAATGAATATCTTAATATGAACCTGGAGGCACATGATGGCGGAGACGGATAAGGGCCAGTGGACGAGGTATCTTTACTGGCTCGCGAAAAAGGATTTCACTGATGCCAGAGCACATCTTGCCCAAAGCGGCTACACGCTCTCCGCGACGCATATTACGACATAAGACCCAAACAGGGTTAACTCCGAACGGCGAGTCTAAGGCCGATATCTTTCCGCGAAGCGGCATTAAACCACACGAGTGTGGCGGACTAGTCCGGCCCCACCCTGCAAAACCGGGCTACCGAGCACCAGCTCCGGAAATGATTGAAAAACTGCCGGTCAGCTTATATGAATACTTTACCCAAAAACCCCTTTCCCCCGGGTCTCGCCTTCTTTCTGGACCTCCCCCTCAGGAGGCTCCTCATAGACAGGGAGAAGTTCCTGAGGGGTGTGGGTGTGAAAGAGGGGGATCGTGTCCTCGAGGTGGGGTGCGGTCCCGGCTTCTTCACGGAGACGCTCTCCCTGATAGTAGGCGAGAAAGGGAAGGTCTATGCCCAGGACATAGAAGAGGCGATGCTCCGTAAGATCAAGAAAAAGCTTCCATCATTGCGATACCCCAACGTCATCCCGCTCCTTTGCAATTCTTCCTCCCTGGAGCTTCCGGACAGTTCCTGCGACGTCATCTTATGCGCCAACGTAATCGAAGAGATTTACAAAGAGGGGGAGCTTGAGGGGACCGTAAAAGAGATAGACAGGGTTTTAAAGCCGGGTGGCATCCTCTTTATAAAAGAGCACCGCTTAGGAGGCACCGAGCCCATAATAAAAGAGACTGAGGGTTTGCTTGTACGTTTTGGGTATAATAAGGTTTCAGAGGAAAAGACCCTTTTGTCATACAATTCAAAATTGGTCAGGTGACGATGTAGCGATATAAGACCACACGAGTGTGGCGGACTAGTCCGGCCCCACCCTCAAAAGCGCAGATTTATCTGCAAGAGCCTTTAGCACTTATCTCTATAGTAGTTCCACCTTTACCCCCTTCCCTTTCAATGATAAAATCCTTATATAAGCAGTTCATAGAAAGGCCCCTTCTATGCGGAAAAAGATAGCCAGAGCCAAGCGCCCCATCGGACCTGTCAAGTGCACGTCCCGCCTTATCTTTATAATGGGTTTCTGGCCGGTATTGCTGGTATTCAGCGTCGGGCCCATTGGGGCGTTCGTCAGCAGCGGCTTCAGATTCGAAGGTTCTTTATATAACCTATTGACGAGCCTCACCATATTCGTAGCCCTCTACGCGGCGGCGGCGCTATGGAGCTACCACCCCCTCGACCTGGTCGTCCAGGGGCTCTCCGAGACCACCAGCACCCTCACCGACGCCCACCCCATAGAGAGGGCAGTCATAAGGCTCCCCATACGTGTGGGAAAGAGCTTCCTGCTCGTGGGATTTATCTTCGCGACATATGTAATAATACTGGACCGCTATTCTATCTCCGGCGAGATACCCCCGATGCCCCCGGCGCTCATCGCGGCCCTTACATTTACCCTCTATTTCGCGTTCTGCATCGTTACGACCGCGCTCGCCTTGGGCTCCACGCTTCTTTTTACAATGAAGCTTAGAAAGGGGCTTAGCCCGTACGGAGCGTTCTCAGGAGAGTCGAGCGAGCCCAAGCTAAGGCATTTCTCAAGTGTCGACAAGCGCCCGGCGCTCATCTTCATCGTAACGAGCATCATACCGATACTGCTTATAGCGAGCTTCATTCTTGTCAGCCATGGGCTTGAAAGCCCGGTCCATCTGCAGATCGTCTACGCCAATATAACGGTCCTCTTCTTCGGGGTGGTTATCTGCGGCACATATCTTGTACACACCATCAGGCAGAACCTGAAGATGGTCTTTGACGAGCTGGAGCACGGCATGGACTCGATAAAGAACGGGGATTTCGACAACCGCGTCGCCGTGCTCATAGACGACGAGACGGGGAGCGTGGCAAGGAGCCTCAATACTGCGCTCGAGGGGCTAAAGGAGCGGGAGGACATGAAGGACGCGCTCCGCATAGCCGCGGACATTCAGCACGGCATGATCCCCAAAGAGATGCCGGAGGTTCCGGGCTTTACGATCTCGGCCTTTCAGGAGAGCTCGTACGAGGTCGGGGGCGACTACTACGATATTATCGATCTGGGCGACGGAAGGCTCTGGCTGATAGTCGCCGACGTTACGGGTAAGGGTTACCCCGCGGCCCTGACAGTTGCGAACCTGTACGCAATGCTCCACACTCTCGCCTCGACAATGGAGCAGTTCGAGCGCCTGCCCGCCTTCATAAACCACGCGCTCACCAAGACCATGACGCAGGGGCGTTTCGTAACGGCCTTCATGGCGGAGATAACGAAAGGGTCGAACAGGTTAAGGTGGTTCAACGCCGGGCATACACCCTCTATACTCGCGACCGAGGACGAGATGCGCCTTCTTGAATCGAACGGCCCGCCCTTCGGCGTAATGGATGAGAGTACAATCGACATCAAGGAAGAGAGCTTATCTGACGGCGATCTCTTGGCAGCATATTCGGACGGTATCTCAGAGCTTCGGTCAAAGACGGACGAGGAACAGATGTTCGGCATAGACGGCACAAGAGACTGGGTCTTTGCCAACAGAGGGATAATCACGAACGCGCTTCCGGAGAAATTCCTCGTCGAGCTTGCGGAGTTCGGCGAGATAGCCAGAGACGATGACCTTACGGTCTTGTTTTTGAAATACGAAGGAATGGGCTAGTCCGCCACACCAGTGTG
>CBDVCO010000119.1:0-4570 GCA_965372515.1 uncultured bacterium
AATCCTTAAAAGTTGATATATGTTTAAGAAGATACTCATAGCAAACAGGGGGGAGATTGCCACCAGGATAATCAGAGCGTGTAAAGAGCTTGATATCCCGACGGTGGCCATATATTCGGAAGAGGACTCCACCGCGCTTTACGTCAAGAAGGCCGATGAGGCCTACATGGTCGGCCCGGGCCCCATACAGGGCTACCTGTCCATACACAGGTTAGTGGACCTGGCCACTAAGATAAGCGTTGACGCCATACATCCGGGCTACGGATTTCTCTCGGAGAACGTACGCTTTCCCCTGCTCTGCGAAAAGAAGGGGATAACCTTCATTGGCCCGAGCGCGCGCTCGATAGCCGACATGGGCGACAAGGTAAAGGCCAGAAAGATGATGGTCAAGGCAGGCGTTCCAGTGGTGCCCGGTTCAAACGGACCAATAAAAAGCACGGATAGCGCACTCAGGTGGGCCAAAAAGATCGGCTACCCGGTCATGGTAAAGGCCTCCGGCGGAGGAGGCGGGCGGGGACTCCGGGTAGTAAAAGACAAAACAGAGATGGAGAGCGCAATAGAGAGCGCCAGGATGGAGACCAAGGCGGCCTTCGGCGTCTCGGATGTCTTCCTGGAGAAATATCTCGAAAGGCCGCACCACATAGAGTTTCAGATACTCGCCGACAAGCACGGCAACGTCGTCCACCTCGGAGAGAGGGACTGCTCGATACAGAGGAGGCACCAGAAACTCGTAGAGATCGCCCCGTCGCTCATATTAACCGACAAGCTCAGAAAAGATATGGGCGAGGCGTCAATAGCGGCGGTAAAGGCGGCGAACTACACCAATGCCGGGACAATAGAGTTCCTCGTGGATGAGGAGAGGAATTTCTACTTCCTCGAGATGAACACGAGGATACAGGTCGAGCACCCAATAACCGAAGAGGTCACGGGAATAGACCTCGTAAAAAAGCAGATCGAGATCGCGGCGGGCCAGGAACTGGGACTGACGCAGGCCGACATTCAGACAAACGGCTTTTCCATAGAGTGCCGCATCTGCGCCGAGGACCCGAAGAATAATTTTATGCCCAACTCCGGCAGGGTCACCGCCTACTACTCACCCGGCGGCATCGGGGTGCGCATCGACGGCGCGGTATACAAGGACTACGTAATCCCCGACTGTTACGATTCGCTCATAATAAAATTGATCGTAACGGGCAGTACCTGGGAGGAGACGGTAAGCAGGATGAAGCGCTCGCTAAACGAGTTTATCATCCGGGGCGTTAAGACGACCATCCCGTTTCATATAAACATTATGAACGACAAGGACTTTATAAACGGCGACTTCGACACGGGCTACATCGACCGCAAGCCCGAGCTGATGAGCTACTACGAGTACGGTGAGCCGACCGACCTCGTAGCCGCTATAAGCGCTTCGATCGCCGCGCACTACGGATTTTAAACAACCACGGAGACTTTTTATATGCCTGAAGAGAATACGGAACTTAGAAGCATTAAAGATATGGACCCTAAGAAGACCCACATCATGGATACGGTCTTAAGGGATTCGCACCAGTCTATAATAGCCACGAGGCTTAGGACCTCGGATATGCTGGAGGTCACGAGCATACTCGACCGCATAGGCTACTGGAGCCTTGAGGTCTGGGGCGGGGCGACATTCGACGCCTGTCTGAGGTTTTTAAAAGAAGACCCCTGGGAGAGGCTAAAGACTCTTCGTAAGGCTCTGCCGAACACGAGGCTCCAGATGCTCTTAAGGGGACAGAACCTTGTCGGCTACAAGCACTACGCCGACGACGTGGTAAGGAAATTCGTCGAGCGGAGCGCCAAGAACGGCATAGACGTATTCAGGATATTCGACGCCTTAAACGACATAAGGAATATGGAGGTGGCCATGACGGCCGCCAGGGACGCTGGTGCCATTGTCGAGGCGTGTATCTGCTACACGACAAGCCCGGTCCATACGCACGAGGGTTTTGTGGAGATGGCCAAAAAGCTCGAGGCCATGGGCGCGGATACAATATGTATAAAGGACATGGCGGGGCTCCTTACACCCACGGCCTCCTTTGACCTTGTGAAGATGCTGCGTGAAAATCTCGATCTGCCCATTCACATCCACTCGCACGACTCGTCGGGGCTCGCGTCGATGAGCTACCTAAAGGGCATTGAGGCAGGGGCGAGCATAGTGGACACGGGGATCTCAAGCCTCGCAGGAGGCACAAGCCAGCCGCCGACCGAGAGTATTGTGGCCGCGCTGCAAGGGACCCCGTACGACACGGGCCTGGACCTCTCGCTCCTTACAGAGGCCGCGGAGATAGTGCGCAAGATAAGGAAGAAATACAAACGCTTTGAGAGCGAATTCACCGTCATCAATCCCAGGACGCTCGTTGTGCAGATACCCGGAGGGATGATCTCAAACCTCGCGAACCAGCTAAAGGAACAGGGCGCGCTCGATAAGATGGACCAGGTCTTCGATGAGATACCCAGGGTCAGAAAGGACATGGGCTACCCGCCGCTCGTTACGCCATCAAGCCAGGTGGTAGGGACACAGGCCACGCTGAACGTCCTTATGGGCGAAAGGTACAAGGTAATAACGAGCGAGACCAGGAACTACTTCAACGGGCTCTACGGCACGCCTCCCGGAGAGGTAGACAAAGACGCGCAGAAAAAGGCGATCGGCGACGGTACGCCGATAACCTGCAGACCGGCCGACCTGCTTGAGCCGGAGCTTAACAAGATGACCAGAGAGCTTAACGGCAGGGTAAAGAGCGTTGAGGACATCCTTACCTACGCGCTCTTCCCCATGATAGCCCTTGAGTTCTTTGAACAGAGAGAGGCCGGCACCCTGGAGCCCGAGCCTCTCGAAGAGCCGGAGGCCGAAGAACGCATGGCCCCTCACCTCGCGCCGAGCGAATTCAACGTAACCGTCCACGGCGAGACGTACCACATCAAGGTCGCCGGGGCCGGACACAAGGAAGAGGGCAAGAGACCTTTCTTCATGAAGATCGACGGCCGCCTCGAAGAGGTAATGATCGAGAGCCTCACCGAGGTCATCCCCTCAACCGCCGGCGAGATCGAGGGCGACTCCATAACGCAGTCGTTCAGACCCAAGGCAAAGAAAGAGGGCGACGTTACGACGGCGGTCCCGGGGAAGGTTACGAGCATAAAGGTCAACGTCGGCGACACGGTCAAGGAAGGCGACACCGTGCTTACCATCGAGGCGATGAAGATGGAAAACGAACTCCACAGCCCGTTAAGCGGAACGATAAAGGCAATACTGGTTAAGATCGGCGACTCGGTCAACCCCGACGAGACGCTAATTGAGGTCGAGCCTGAGGCATAGTCCTCAAATCATAACCCTTCCACAGCACACCCCGAACGGCGTTAAGATGGATATACTAGATGTCCTCAAAATAGTATTCCCTGTTTTTTGCGTAATAGGGATCGGTTATCTCTTTGCCGGGATCAAAAAGATCGACCTCGACCCGGTCCTCGACATACTTATCTATATCACCATCCCCGCTCTTGTAATATCTTCACTCTCCGAGAAGACTTTCCTCCCAACAGAACTCCTCCTTACCGCAGTGAGCGTAATAGGCGTAGTCCTTATCTGCGGCGGGCTCTGCTATATCTACTTAAAGATAACAGGCCGCCTCGATCTTAAGGGGCTCTATCTGCCGACGATGTTCATGAACTCCGGGAACATGGCCTTCCCTCTCGCCTTCCTAGCGTTCGGCTCCGAGGGCTTAAGCGTAGCGGTCCTCTACTACGTCTCCATAAGCATCCTTGTCTACACGCTCGGCATATATATCGCCAAGGGTACGGGCGGCATGAAGGAGATATTCAGGCTCCCGCTCATCTACGCCGCGGGCATTAGCCTCGCCCTAAACCTTCTCCATATAAAAGTACCAGGGCCGATACTCGATACCACCACCATGCTCGGGGCCGCAACGATCCCCTTGATGCAGATAAGCCTCGGCTACAGGCTAAGGTCCACAAGGATAGCGATGCTCTCCAAATCGCTCGCCGCCTCATTCATACGCATCGGCGGCGGAGTGGTCGCGGCATATATAATCGTCACGCTCCTGGGTGTCGAGGGGCTCAATAAAAAGGTAATAATTCTCGCTTCATCTATGCCGGCGGCTGTGATAACTTTCATCATGAGCCACAAATACAAGGTCGATAGCGCGCTGGTCGCCTCGACAATAGCCATAAGCACGCTCATAAGCCTTGTTACCACTCCGCTTGTGCTCCTGTGGCTGATGAATATGGATTGATCCACTGATCCAGAGAGAAAGGTTCTATAGATGGACAAATCTCACAGAAGGCTCATATTGATCGGTCTCATTACCGCACTCCTGGCAGGCGGCTTTGTCGGCTGGCTATGGGGCGATAATATGCACGCCGCGCTAGAAGCAAAGCTGAACTACATGGAGGCGGGCAAGGCCTTTCGCACGCTCCTCTATACGGAAAATACCGAGGCGCTCACCGCGCGAGTAACAAAGGCTAAAGAAGCTCTAAGTATTGCCCGCGCGGATAAACGAACCCACCCCGACGACATAAAAGAGCTTGAAGG
>CBDVCO010000120.1:0-4485 GCA_965372515.1 uncultured bacterium
TTCCAGCCCTCGTCCTCGGTGAGCGGTTCGCTCGCTATGACCACTGCGTGGCCCTTTTCTATGTCGGCCTCCTTAAAGTGGCCTTCCTTGCACTCGAAGCTCCCGCCGGTGTGTACGTAAAGGGTGATGGCGTCGCGTCCCTCCGCCTCATCCGCTCCGCTGACGTGGCGCGTGGCAACGGCGCTCGTGCCGTCGGTTACGGCGAGGTTCATGTAGCTCGGCTCCGTAATGCCCGCCTTCTCGGTTATAAGCTCTATCTCCTTTATGGCCGAAGATAACGCCCGGGCCATCCTCTCCACCCTTTCCAGCGTTTCGTCTATGTCATTATAATAATCCATAAAGAGAGCGAAGAGATATTCCGAATCTGTCGAGCCGTTGATCGAGCTATATGCCTCGTCCGATAAGCGCGCCATGAGGTCGCGTTTTATCTTGTTAAAGCCAGCGATCTTTCCGTTATGCATGAATGAAAACGGCCCGCAGGCGAATGGATGGCAGTTAAGCTGGATTACGGGAAAGCCCGATGTGGCGGCTCGAACATGGGCGAGCACGCAGGTACTGCTTGTGACTCTGGCGAGGTTTAAAAGATTAATGTTGTTCCAGGCGGGTGTGATGTCCTTGAAGAGCGCGGGCTCTTCGCCGGCTTCGGGTACGTACCAGGCCACACCGAAGCCGTCTCCGTTAAGCGGCTCCTCGCGCTCGCGGCTCTTGAAGCTCTGGTTGATGATCGAGTTCTCCGGCTCGGTTACCAGAGAACCGACCGTGATCTCACAGCCTAAATAAAGAACAAATCTACACATATGATAGCCCTCCTGGAAGAAGCCTTTTGTATGAAGTGTCTCTCAAACTCTCTTTAAAAATTTTTGTTATTTTTTGATTGCTCTCCTTCCCCTGTTTTTGTAGGGGGGGAGAGCAATCAGCAACAAAAGTCTTTGAAGGGGGTCTGGGGGGCAACTGCGTTGCGGCAATGTGTGGGTATTTTTTAGTTCTAGCGAATCGCTATGCAAATCTACACCCTAATCAATATCGCCGTGCGCAGCACTTCTACAGAAAGTTTCCCCCAGTATGGTTACGACCTCATGTTTACGTACTGGAGGCTTAAGCCTAAGTCCTTTCCCTTCAATTCGGCGATGACGCTTTGCAGGTCGTCAAGTTTTTTGCCCGTTACGCGGACCTTGTCTTCCTGGATCTGCGCCTGGACCTTTATCTTCATGGTTTTAATGAGCTTTACGATCTCTTTTGCCTTTTCTTTTTCTATGCCCTGCTTTACGGTGACGACCTGTTTCTTAAGGCTGCCCGATATTTCTTCAATACTTCCGTAGTCGAGCGACTTTAAAGAGATCGAGCGTTTTACCAGTTTGTTCTGCAGTATGTCGATTACCGCCGTTAGCTTATAGTCGTCGTCAGCAGTAATGGTGATAAGACCCTTCTTGTCCCACTCGAGCTTGCTTGCTGAGCCCTTGAAGTCGTATCTCTGGCCCATCTCTTTTTGCGCCTGATTAACGGCGTTATCAACTTCTTGAAGATCCACTTCTGAAACTACATCGAAAGACGCCATAACAGTACCCCCCTCTCTACGGTCTTATTATCTTAATCCCGCGTTGTTCTTTATATTCGAACTCGTCGTCCGGTATCTCGATATTTATCTTTATATCAAGAAACTCGACCCTTGTCTCGTTATTGAAGCTGTCTATTGCCGTGGTCTTCTTGAGGAGGAACTCTCTATCTATCTCTACTCTAAGTTCCTTTGTATTACCCATAGGTAGCTTTGGCGTGAGGCTTAGCTCGTAGCCCTTTTCATCAGAGCTAATAAGCTCGACGATGAAATCATCTTCGAGGTTGCCGACCTCTGTCAGGAAGCTGGTGGTGATATTCGGTTTTGCGGGGTCTACCTTTGTCTCTATCACCTGCGCGAGTTCCGGCTCGTAGACCCAGATGAACTTGCCGTTACTTACTATCATTCCTCCGCCATGGTAGTCCCAGCGCATCATGCCCGGTTTTTTAAAGGAGACCGTCCCCTTTGCGTGCTCGGTACTTTGAAGCGAGCTTGAATAGGCCTCCTGCAGGAAGTCAGCGGACATGGTCGAGATGGATGCGTACTTTTTCTCGAGCCCCTTGATGACAGTGCGGAGTTCGTCGCCTGAGGCACTGCTTTTCGGTGTGAACGCAAAGGTAGTAATCAGTACAAGGAAAAGTAAGGGGAGAAAAAGACGAGAGGGTTTTTTTATTTTCCGGAGTTTCATCTACTGAGACCTCTTTAGCACTTCTCTGGGCTTGGAGCCCTGCGAAGGGCCGACTATGCCGTCGGCCTCGAGTTTCTCTATTATACGGGCCGCGGTATTATATCCTATGCGGAACCTTCTTTGTATATACGAGGTGCTGATCATCTCCATGTCCATGGCCATCTGAACGGCCTCGTCGTAGCGCTGCAGGAACTCCTCGCCCAGATCTTCTTTGTCCTTGCTCCGCTCGGACCTTGCCTTTGCCTCTGTCATGGCGATATCGTAGGCGGGCTTGCCCTGCTTCTTTAGAAAAGCGGTTACCTTTTTTATCTCGGTCTCGGAGAGATACGGGCCGTGTATGCGTATGAGGCTCGACGTGCCCGGGGGCATCACCAGCATATCGCCGTCGCCAAGGAGCGTCTCCGCTCCCGCGGTGTCGAGGATCGTCCTTGAGTCCGTCTTGGAGGGCAGCTTAAAGGATATCCTCGCCGGGAAGTTGGTCTTCACGAGCCCCGTGATTACGTCGACCGAGGGCCTCTGGGTAGCCACCATAAGGTGGATGCCCGCGGCGCGCGCCATCTGCGAGAGCCTCACGATGCACTCCTCGACCTCCTTACCCGAGGTCATCATCAGGTCTGCGAGTTCGTCTATGACCACCACTATGTACGGGAGCTTCTTGTGGATGATCTCCAGCTCCTCTCCGTCCGGCCCTTCTTTTGTGGTCTTCGCGACCCTGCCCTTGTCTTTTGCTTCGGCCTCTTTGACCAATTGGTTGTAGCTCTCGATACTCTTTCCGCCGAGTTCTGCCATGAGCTTGTATCGTTTCTCCATCTCGGTGACTATAGTCTTTAGTACCGCCGTGGCCTTGCGCGCGTCGGTGATGACCGGCGTAAGCAGATGCGGTATGCCCTCGTATGCCGAAAGCTCGAGCATCTTCGGGTCGATCATCAGGAAGCGGACATCCTCGGGCGTGGCCTTAAAGAGTATGCTCATGATCATCGCGTTTACGAATACGCTCTTGCCCGAGCCCGTGGCTCCGGCGATCAGCAGGTGCGGCATCTTCGAGAGATCGCCGACATACGGTATGCCGGAGATCTCTTTTCCAAGCGCCAGGCTTAAGTGCGACGAGCTGTTTAAGAACATGGGGTACTCCAGGAGTTCCCTAAAGCATATGGGCGTCCTCTTTTCGTTCGGGATCTCGATGCCGACGACGCTCTTGCCCGGAATGGGCGCGACGATCCTTATAGAGGCGGCCTTCATGGCAAGGGCCAGGTCGTTGGCGAGGTTCGTGATCTTGCCTACCTTTACTCCGGGCGCGGGCTCGAATTCGTACATGGTGACGACCGGGCCGGGGCGGACCTCGAGGACCTGCCCCGTGCAGTCGAAGTCGTTCAGTTTTTTCTCCAGTATCTTGGAGTTCTCGATGAGCGTATCTTTGTCGAGCTCATTTATATCTTTACTCGGTTGGCTAAGGAGATTCAAGGGCGGGAGCTGATAAGTCCCCTTTGCCTCCAGGAACTTTACGGGCCCGGCCGCTTCCTCTTCTGTGTCCACCAGCTCAGGCTCGGTCCTCTTCGGGCTGATGATGGCCGGTTCACCCCGCCTTGTCTTTTTCACTGCGGCTTCTACAGGCCGGCTCTTCTCCAGCTTCTCCTTTTCGCGTTTCTTCTTCTTTGCCGTTGAGAGCAGGGACTGTACGATAGATATGATAAAGCCCAGCATGATGAAGAGGATCGAGCCGACGGTCTGGACAAAGGATATGCCGGTTATGATGATCATCGAGATGAGGAGAACGGCCGCGAGTACGATAAAGGCGCCTACCCATCCTATATAGGCCGAGAGCGTCTGCCCGATGACCGCGCCCATGACGTTTGAGACACTCGGTTCTATTTCAAGGTAGCCGAGAAGCGCGAGCAGGCCGGAGGACGATATTATAAAGAGTATGATGCCGGCTATGACCGCGAAGTTGAATTTGTAGATGCGTCTTAAGAGGAGCTTTATGGCGAGGATCGCGACGAGGAAGGGCACCTCATATCCGGCGATACCGACGGTGAAGGTCAACGCCCAGGCAACGAAGCTTCCGGCCGCGCCGATGAGGTTCGTCTCCTCGCCCTGGCTAAAGAGGCTTACGGCGATGAGTATCGCCACGGCGCCGATAATGATGCCCGCGATCTCTTTAGATAATCCCTCGGTCTGTGTGTTATTGGCCATCTTTGAAATGTTTGCTGAGTTTAATGCCCTGGCCCTGATAAGATGAGCCGATATC
>CBDVCO010000121.1:0-4381 GCA_965372515.1 uncultured bacterium
TTCTTCTTTTTATCTTCTTCAGCGAAGTTCACGCAATAGAGCCGGTGTTCGGTGTGGGCCGCCTTCAGGCACTTATTACACGATATACATCTTGCGGGCCTCGTGTCTCCAGCCATCCAGCGGTTTATCAATTCGGGCTCGCTTATTAGAGGCCTTGCGAAACTGAACATATCCGCCGTGCCCTCGTCAAATATCTCCTCCATTACCCCGGGCGACCTTACCCCCCCGACGAGTATAAGGGGGCACGTTATGAGCGGCTTTAAGGCCTGCGCGTACTCTTTAAAATAGGCCTCCTTCTCCGGCTTTAGTATTCGCTTTCTAGCTGAGGCAAGCGTAAGCGCCGCCGGTATGCCGCCGCTTAATTCAATTGCGTCAATACCTAGTTCCGAGAGCCTCTCGCATACCCAAAGAGAGTCCTCGCTCGTAAGCCCGCTCTCGACAAAGTCCGAGGCGTTTATCTTTATAAGTATTGGAAAATCCGGGCCGACCTCCGATCTTATCGCCTCGTAAACCTCGAATATTATTCGAGCCCTCTTCTTTATGGGCCCTCCGTAGGCATCGGAGCGCTGGTTCGAGTATGGGGAGAGAAACTGGCTTAAGAGATAACCGTGGGCGGCGTGGATCTCAACAGCGTCGAATCCCGCCTTTTTGGCCCTCCCTGCGGCCCTGGCGAATTCATCTATAACGCGCTTGATATCGTCCCTGCTTAGAGGCGAGGGGAGGTTCCCCGTAACCCTCTCTTTGACAGCGCTTGGGGCCTCGGTGCCAAGCCCGGTCTCTACCTTGCTCTGAGAGCCGCTGTGTACTAGCTGCATTGCGAACTTGGCGCCTCCCTCATGGACTACGTCCACAAGTCTCTTTAGCCCGGGTATCAAGGAATCGTCATAGACGCCGATCATTCCGGGGTTGGCCTTGCCCTTTTCGGTAATATAGGAAAAACTCGATATTATAAGGCCGACGCCTCCTTTGGCAAGCCTTGAGTGAAAGTCGACGAGTTCATCGGTGATCTCGCCTTTTTCTCCGGCCATGCCTTCCCATGTGCCGGATCGGACGAAACGGTTTCTGACTTCCATCTTGCCTATGGAAAATGGTTTAAAGAGTTGTTCGTTCATGCGCTAAACTTTTACCTCGGTTTAAAAAGAGTTTCTTTTTCGTCTACTAGGACCTATATATAGGAATCTAAATTGCTATAATTGTCAAGACGTTTCTTGAAAACTCCCGGAATCAAAAGGTTCGATCTGACATTACATTCAAGACCTATCTATCCTATTTTATTATGTTCTTTCCTTTATTTAATCTCCTGCTATCATATAATTATATGGCTTTACAGATTAATGCTCTTCTAACCAAAGATCCTGTTTAATAGAGTCATGTAGAGAGAAACTTTTAGTCTTATAACCACGTGTAGATTTATTTTATACACAGGGGCAACTCAAACGGAGGGCTTTAAAATGACACAGAGAAGAGGGTATGTTTTTTTCTTCATTGCGGTTATCTCTGTTTCAATGTTTTTATTCACGGCAAGTGCTGCTATGGGCGCCGAGGCGCTTACACGAGAAAGCGTCATTGATATACTGAAGAACACCCGTAACCTTGAGGGAAGAGACCTTAGCAACCTGGACCTTACCGGGCTGAACCTGGACGGCGCTAATCTAACCGGCGCGAATCTTACCGGAGTAAAACTCTCTAACGCAAGCCTTGGCGGAGCGAGGCTTAGTAAGGCCGATCTCAGCCACGCGCTCTTAAACGGCGTTGACCTCAAAGGGGCCGACCTCACGGAAGCGAATTTAAACAGGGCCGATGTCACGGTCTCAAACCTGAGCGGCGCGGACCTTACAGGGGCGAGCCTTGTTAACGCGCATCTGGACGGCGCGTCCATTGTGGGGGCCGATTTTACCGACGCTGACCTAACGGGCGCCGATCTTAAAGGCACCAACTTAACAGATACCGCGCTTATCGGGGCCAAGCTAAATAAGGCCAATCTAAACTGGGCCAATTTGAGCGGGGCTAACCTGAAGGAGGCCGACCTCACAGGCGCTATCTTTACCAATGCCAATATCAAGACGGTAAAGAACCTTAAGAAGGCTCTGAACGCCGATAAGGCCATAGGGCTTGAGAGGGCGCCAAAGAAGGGGAGGGGATTTTTCAAGAAGAAAAAGAATTAAGAAGCGCAGAGAATAGGACCTTATTTAAGTTTTCACAGAGGCGGGTCCATAGAGGGGCCCGCCTTTTATTATGCCAAAGCTTCCGGTCTAACGCCTCTTTAGGAGCTATTTCATCTATTATAGCAAACAAGTGACCTGGGTTCTTCCGGGCGCCCTTAAACGGGTGGATTTGAGGTAAAAAGCCTGCAAAAAACTCTTGATATACCCCCAACTCATGTTATACTCACAAGCGAAAAGAAAATGGTTGCAACTATAAAGTGTAATATGCTAATTTCTTTGTAATACTCTAAAAATTAAGGACTTTCACTCTCGGGAGGTAAATTTTGAGCGTTCTGGCGGCTTCTTTTTTCAATAGATTTATTCTACTTCTGGCAATCTTCTCATTTGCTTTAGCCGTTAGTGTTACGGGCTGTAGTGAAAAGCCTTCCAAAGAGCAGCTCAAGGTAACCAAGAGGATGAAGATAGTACATCCCAAGGAAGCGCCGGTGAAGAAAGCTCCTCCCAAGAAGAAGGTCGTAAAGAAGAAGGTTGTGAAGAAGAAGAAGGTCGTAAAGACAGAGAGGCCCGATACAAAGTTCCTTACCCCTAAAAAGGTCACTATAAAGAGGAAGAAGTCAGCTTCAAAGCCCACACCACCGCCGGCGCCGAAGACGACCACTGTAGCAAAAGTAGAGACCGCGCCAACGACGACGACTAGCACCAGTGTAGCTCCAAAGGCTATAACAGGGACAAATTACGTCGTAAGCGTCGCCTCTTTCAGAGACAGGGTCAAGGCCGAGCCACTGCGTACGAAGCTAGCCAAAGGCGGCCATAAGGCCTATATAGTATCGACCGTCGTTAAAGGTAGTACGTGGTACCGCGTACGGGTCGGTTTCTTTGGGGGCTATACAGAGGCCAACAGAGTTAAAGAGACGATCGCAAAGAACTACCTTGCGAAAGGGGCATGGGTCGATAAGCCTACCAGGGCGGAGGTAGCTGAATTCGCGAAATGATAATTTTCGCCGTGGCAAATTGATTTTACCTATGTACTCAGATACCCCTTTAGAGAAGTTCGTATATATCGAGACATTCGGTTGTCAGATGAATGATAGCGACACCGACAGGCTGCTCGGCTTCCTCGCCAATGATTTTAAAATGACCCGCGACCCGGAGCTTGCGGACCTTATTGTCTTAAATACTTGCACAGTGCGCGACAAGGCCGAGCAAAAGGTCTATAGCGCGGCCGGCAAGTTCAAGGGATTAAAGGAAAAGAAGAAGGATCTGATATTCGCGATATGCGGTTGTGTGGCCCAGCAGGAAGGGGAGCGCCTTCTAAAGAGGATAGCCCATCTCGATCTGGTATTCGGCCCCGACTCGGTGCACCGCATCAACGACATGATCCGGGATATTTATCAAAAGAAGAGACGTATATCCCTAACAAAGCAAAGCGGCGAGATCGACCCCTTTGAATACGGGACCCATGCTCCTGCAAGAAAAGGAGTAAGGGCTTTAGTCAACATCATGCGGGGTTGTGATAATTTTTGTTCCTACTGTATTGTTCCCCACACAAGGGGGCGCGAGGTAAGCCGCGTCTCTAATGATATCATAGAGGAGATAACGAGCCTTTCTAGTTTTGGGGTAAAGGAGGTAACGCTTCTCGGGCAAAATGTAAATTCGTACGCCGGGAGCAAAGCGCCGGGGCAGGCTAAAGTCGATTTCCCCGATCTCCTTGGCTCGGTCTGCCGGGTGGAAGGCATAGAGAGGGTAAGGTTTGTAACATCTCACCCGAAAGATATCTCGCTAGAGCTTATTAAGCTCTTTGCCACGGAAGATAAGCTTGCCAGACATATTCACCTGCCGGTCCAGTCCGGCTCGGATAGAGTACTTGAGATGATGGGCCGCGCTATAAGCGCGTCGGACTATCTCGATAAGGTAGGTAGGTTTAAAGCTCTGGGGCGCGGTATTTCAATCACCACGGATGTTATCGTGGGTTTTCCCGGCGAGAGCGAAAGCGATTTCGACTTAACGATGGACCTGATCGAAGAGGTCCGGTTTGATAATATCTTTAGCTTCATGTACTCACCGCGCCCGGAGACCAGGGCGGCAGGATTTGACGATCAGGTTCCAGAAAGCGTCAAGAGAGAGAGGCTTAGGGTACTACAAAAGAGGCAGATGGAGATCACGATGGAAAAGAGCCTTGATTTTGTCGGCACTAAGGCTCGAGTCCTGGTAGAGGG
>CBDVCO010000122.1:0-4366 GCA_965372515.1 uncultured bacterium
GATACAGTATATCAAAGTTAACCGTTTATACAAAGCACTTCCTTGAACAATTACCAGCCGTTACACCAGAGCCCCGACTTCCTCTTTGGCTCAACCTCCCTCTCTTTGTAAAAGCCTTACGGCAAGGATTGAACCTATAAGATATGAGAGAGGAACGAATGTCAGGATATTCCTGTTTATTGACACACCGTTGAGGGCGTATATAAAGTCCGATGTGGCCATATAAATGATCAGGAAGCCGGCGATTGTGGATAGGAGCATTATATAGAGGTACACGAGCCTTGTCTTGAATACCGTTTTGATACCCACTGCCGTAAAGATCAGGAGAAAGAGGAATATCAGGCCGTGGTTTATTGAAAAGAAGAGTTCGGTGAAGAATGCCGGGATCACCTCGAAGTGCAAAGAGGATTCGAAGAGTATCCCGCTTGAGCTCCCTGCATTCGCCTGACCGGTGCCGTGGCCGAAGCCGATACCGTAGTACGCGTTGAATAAGAGCCATGGCGAGAGATAGATAAGGCCCGGGAGCAGGAAATAAAGGATGCTGACGATCTCGCGGCGTCTGTCAAAGATAACGAATAAGATAAGGGCCAGTGTCGCGGAGAAGTAATATACGACGCCTTCGCTCTTTGTAAAGAATGCCATTGAGAAAAGAAGGCCTGAGAGAATTACAAGCACATTTGCGCCCCCTTCAAAATAGCGCCACAAAAGCAGCGCGCCGGCGAGCACATAGAAGGACAGGATGATATCAGAATAGGCGTCCATTGCGTGATATGTCAGCAGCGGGACCACCGAAATAAAGAAGGCCGCGACAAGCGCCTTAAAAGGGCCGCCCTCTTTTCTAACCGCCCTGTATATAAGCGTGACTATAGATATAAAAAAGAGAGCCGACCAGCTCTTTGCCAGTATCTCGTCAAAGGAACCGACGGCAAGCGATATCCAGAGTTGTATGAGGGTGTTATTCAGGGGATATCCCAGAAAGGCCCGGTAGCCCCTGCCGAGAAAATACTCGCTTGCGGGATCGAGCACCAGGGAACGCTCATAGAAGAAGAACTTTGCCCCTGAGCTCAAATGCCACCACGCGTCATGAGAATATATCGGGCGATTGAGACCTTCATAAATAATAAAGACCGCCTTGAAGATAATGATCAGCGTGAGTATGATTGAAACAGCGAGCCTTATGTTCCCCTTCGCGCTCTCTGTTTTATCCGGGGCTAAAAAGAGAACGCTCAAGGTCGGCTTTGATCTTAAAACAAGCGCGGCGAAGAAGACCAGCACCACGGATTGAACCAGGCTCAGGGAGAAAAATGTAAGGGGTATGCCCGCAAGGCTTAATACAAAAGTCTCCATGGAGATCAGGCCGAAACCGACGGCCAGCGCTATAACAAAGCTCTCGGCAATATCGAGCGAGTTCTTTCCCTTTAATACCCAAAGCACAAAGGTCAAGCCGCTTAAGAACGGCAGGGCGTATGCAACTGCGAGACCTATCCAGATCAAACCCCGTCCTCCACGATCTCGAATATTACCGCGCCCCGGCGAAAGACCCTGTATGGACGTGCCATGAATGTAGAGTCGTAGATATCGAGCCTGCCTGTCTCAGGGATGAAACTGACACCGGGGTCGTTATATGTCCAGACAAACCTGCCGCTCCTTGAGGTAAGTGTCGGAAGAAGATAGTATTTGCCGAGCTGATAGACCTGTGTGCCTACAAGGCTCTTCTCGGGATCGATATCAATATATCTCACCCTCTCGCCGGCAGGGATGGATGCGCTGACGAACTTCATAAAGGCATAAAAGTCCGTGCCGTCCATCATCGCTATCCTCTCGTCAGTATTCTTCCCGGAAAAAGAACGCAGGTCGCCAATAAAGAGCTTTGACCAGGAAAACTCCATTCTAAGCGCCATCAAGAACCCGACAAAGAGGAACGAAAAGAGCGCAATCCTCATGGCCCTTCGTCGGGTGCGGGGCCTCTTATATAGTACTACGGCCAAAAAAAGAACGGCGGCCAGAATATAGAGTGCTATCGGGAATGAGAGCCCCCAGAGCGTTGGGGTCGGCAGCGAGTTAACGGCGTGGCCGCTTACAACGTCGGTATCCCAGAAGCCGACGCTCATGGAGAGATTAAAGGAGATTATATTTTGGAATGGAATAAACATAGACCGGCTCTCTAAGAGTTCTTTATTAAGCTTGCCCGGGCATTTCCAGACCAGATAGGGCAGATACAAGGGTACAACTTTTACTTTTATTTTTCAAGTATTCCCAGGTTCCTCCAGGGCGGCCCTCTTCTCTTTGAAAGCACTCTTAAGATGTGTTATAAATGTCTCGACTCACTTACCTGCAATCAATTGAGGTCTATGGAATGCCACGTTACATCAAAATTTTATGTGTGTTGCTCTTCGCTGTCGTGGTGGGCTTCCTGATCGCCGAAGGTTCGGCCAGACTGATATTCCCCTCCTATACATCGGCCCTGAGGCTCTATCAATATATAGAGAGCGAACGCGGGAAGTTCGCGCGTTACGATCCCCTTCTCGGCTGGGCCGGGAAAGAAGATGTTGAGGGCGGCTTCGAATGGATCGATGCCCGCCACCGCGTAACACAGAACCAATACGGTTTCAGAGGCAAGGCCTACCCGTTTAAAAGAAGCGATACCCGCCGCCTGGTCGTTCTGGGCGATTCATTCGTCTGGGGCTTTGGAGTCGAGAACGAAGATATCTTCACCAGCATGCTGGAGGTTAAGAGCAAGGGGCAACTCGAAGTGGTAAACCTCGGGGTATCCGGCTACGGCACAGGCCAGGAATTTCTCTTATGGAGGGATCTGGGCTCAAAGTGGTCCCCTGACATTGTGCTGCTCTTTATAACACCTATCACCGACCTGGGAGAGGTCCTCCACAGCGTGGCCCACGGCTATCCCAAACCGCAATTTATACTCGGCCAGAAGGGAAGACCGGTACTCAGGAATACCCCGGTCCCCATGAGAAAGACATGGGAAGAGGAGACGAAGCCGCAGACCCTTGAGCAGGGACGCACCATGCAGTGGCTGCTGGCGCACTCGACCATTATAAGTATCTTCTCGGATCTTGCCCTTAAGAACGCGTCAACCAGAAAGCTCCTCGAATCATGGGGGGTTGTCGGGCAGAGGTCGCTTGGAGACGACTGGGATTACCTCGTATATATGAAGGAGCCATCCAGCGAAGACCGCATGGGCTGGAAGATCCTGCTGGAACTGGTGGGTGAGATCGACCGAAGCGTCAACGAACAGGGCGCGGAGTTAATGGTCGTGATCGTGCCCTCCATGCTCCAGGTCTACCCGGAGATATGGTCGGCCTATACGTCACAATCGATCATACCGGAGGATATAGAGCTTGACGTTATGGCCCCTAATAAGCGCATCACCGCTCACCTGAAGGCGATGAATATAGAGGTGGTGGATCTCGCTTCTGACTTAAAGGCGGCCGGCGAAGATAACCCCTATCTCTACTTTCCCGTAAACCGCCACTGGACCAGGGAAGGTAATCGCGTTGTAATGGAGTCTCTCTGGAAGGTGCTTAAAGATAATCTGGCGAGCGAAGTCCCCTCAAAATAATTTTTCCTTTAATTCAACGCTTCATGCACTTGAGCGTCATATAAAGCGCGAGGTCGCTTACCCCGATCCTGGGAAATAAAAGCCTCTTATCCAGATAAAAGTGCCTCGAGACACTCTCTTCTATGGCCCGATGCGAGGATGGGTGCAGCTGGCTCGGGTCGTAACCGACAAGACGAAAAAAACTGTTTGTTATCCTGTTCTTTGTCGGAAAGGAGAGCACCGCCGTGCCGCCGGGCTTCAAGACGCGCCGAATTTCCGAGACGGCCCTGTCAAGCTCCTTTATATGCTCAAGGACGCTTACAGAGACCACGGCGTCAAAGGAGCCGCTCTCATAGGGCAGGTCGAGTATGCTCCCATAGGTAAGCTCGGCCTCCACGCCCTCAGAGTCAAGTGTCTGCTGAACGCTTTTATCGGAGCCGTGCATGTCCACACCGTAGAGGGCTTTGCAGTGGCGCTTCAGCTCCGGCAGGAGCAGACCGCTTCCGTAGCCGATCTCCAGAAGTTTGCCGTATTCGGCTTTACCCAGTAAGGCTATCGTATTTTGAAGCCTCTTTCGATAGACCAGCCCAACTAAAGGCATAAAATGGTAAAATACCGGATCATCGGCATCGGTCTTGCTTAGATTGTCCTTACACGGCAAATATATGCCCATATCAAACCATATTATCCCCGACTGGTTTATCTTAAGGCTCGCCACAACCTGGCCTATCTATCCAAGGAATTTCATCGAATGACGTAAGTCAGGTGGACTCACTGCACAATATAAGACCGGACTGGTCCGGCACA
>CBDVCO010000123.1:0-4330 GCA_965372515.1 uncultured bacterium
ACATACCTTGTGTACCGGTAGCTCGTCATAATGGCCGTTGCCGAAGTTATCGCCCATCTTAAAACACCCACCCTTTACCTGGATCATCTTAACGTATCTGTCCAGATCAATGTAATCATCGTCTTCCTCGTCAATAAATTCATCCGGGTCCTCGTCGCTATATTTTATGGCTCTTTCTTCCATAATCATATCGACTTCATCAAGCATATCTTCGCGCTCCTCTAATAGATTGCCGTCTTCATCAAGATCATCAAGATCAAAGTCCCCTTCAAGCAACATCTCCAACTCATCAAGCATCTCGATACTTTCATCATTGAAGTAATCATCTTCTTCTTCTGCGTGAGAGTAAACCGGTGAAAGCAGAATAAACATTAGCGGCAATATCAATATAGAAATTAGTGCTGTTCTCCTCACGACATCTTCCTCCCTAAACAATACTCGAATAAATCCTGAAATTAATACCTATCGCTTTTACGCACGCGCCAGCTTATCCAAAAAGGGCCAACTGCGGTGCCCGTCTCCTGTGAATGGCTACAGGGTAATCCCCTGTAAAACAGGCGTCACAGAAACTCGTTCCCGATTCCTTTACGGCACGGTACATACCCTCAACACTCAAATATCCAAGCGTATCCGAGGTAATATACTCGTTTATCTCATCCAGACTATGGTTCGCGGCAATAAGCTCATCCTTGTTCGGGGTGTCTATGCCATAAAAACAGGAACAGACCGTTGGCGGAGAGCTTATCCTCATATGTACCTCTTTAGCGCCGGCGTTGCGTATCATCTTTATGATCTTACGGCTCGTAGTGCCTCTTACAATTGAATCGTCCACGACCACGACGCGCTTGCCTTTTACGACCTCACTGTTGGCATTGAGCTTCACCTTTACCCCGAAATGCCTGATAGAATCTTTCGGCTCGATAAAGGTCCTGCCAACGTAGTGGTTTCTAATAAGGCCCATCTCAAAGGGAATACCGGCGGCCTCGGCGTATCCTATAGCCGCCGGAAGCCCTGAGTCGGGTACGGGTATAACAACATCGGCGTCAATTGAAAATTCATTGGCCAGCTCCCTGCCGAACATCTTTCTAATATGGTAGACGCTGGAACTAAAGATATTACTGTCGGGCCGGGCAAAGTATACAAATTCAAATATACATGGTGTGTATTCTACCTTATCAAAGGGTTTATACGATTTTAAGCCGTCATTGTCAATTACCAGGATCTCTCCCGGCTCGACCTCCCTTATATACTCGCCCTCTATAAGATCGAAAGCGCAGGTCTCGGACGCGACGACATAGGAGTTTCTAAGCTTGCCCAACTGGAGCGGCCTGAAACCGTGCGGGTCTCTTGCGGCTATCATCTTATCATTTGTCAACAAGACCATCGAATAGGAGCCGCTTACCCTCTTAAGCGCGCTTATAAGCCTGTTAAGTACCGTACTCTCATTGCCGGTGGCTATGAGATGGGCAATAACCTCTGTGTCCATACTGGACTGAAAGATGGAGCCGTAGGCTTCTAATTCATCGCGGATACGTTCGGCATTTACCATATTGCCGTTATGGGCTATCGCTATCTCGCCGAGCGAATACTCAACCGAAAAGGGCTGAGCGTTCTTTATATGAGAGTCCCCGGTCGTTGAGTACCTTACATGCCCTATCGCCGAAGAGCCCGGCAGACGCTCGAGTTCATCCACATTAAATACATCGGCAACGAGCCCCATCCCCTTATGCGAGTTAAGGCCATTGCCGTTCGACGTTACAATGCCCGCGCTCTCCTGCCCCCTGTGCTGAAGGGAATAGAGGCCGAGATAGGTTATATTGGCCGCCTCCGGGTGGTCGAATATGCCGAAGACGCCGCACTCGTCATTGAACTTATCTAACATAATCCGTAAGGGTAGCTTCCCATTTCTCTCTTATCATGTTGACAGGCAGGTCTATAAGACCGTCTATCACAAGACTGGCCCCGCCTACAGTGCCGATAACCTCTGCTTTAACGCCGTTAGTGTCTGCGATATCCTTAAAAGAATCGAGCGTTTGGGGACTAAGGCTCAGTATAAACCTCGACTGGGTCTCTCCAAATAGGTTTGCGTCATCTCGCAGAGCAGAGCCGTCAAGTGTGACACTGGCGCCGATAATAGCATCCGGCAACAGGCATGCCTCAAAGAGCGCTATCGCAAGGCCGCCCTCGCTTATATCATGCGCAGATTTAATTATACCAGTTTTTATACCCTCTAAACAAGCCTGCTGTATATTTTTTTCAAGACCAAGGTCTATCACAGGGGGCAAACCCCTGTCTAAACCGTGAATAACCTTTAGATATTCACTGCCGCCAAGTTCATTCAACGTCTCTCCGAGGAGGACTATTATATCGCCTTCGTCAACAAAACTGCGTGTGCAATGGCGCTTTAGGTCATCGATCAGCCCGACCATGCCTATGGTAGGGGTCGGATAGATGGCACAACCCGAGGTCTCGTTATAAAAGCTGACATTTCCGCTTACTACCGGCACCCCAAGGGCAAGGCACGCGTCAGTTATCCCCCTGGCGGCCTCTTTAAACTGCCACATTACCTCAGGCCTTTCGGGGTTACCGAAGTTCAGGCAATCTGTCAACGCCAAGGGCCTCGCGCCACTGGCGACAAGGTTACGAGCCGCCTCTGCCACTGCGATCGAGGCCCCGGTATACGGGTCGAGATAGCAGTAGCGCGAATTACAGTCGGTCGTAAGCGCTATGGCCTTGCCCGTCTCCTTTATCCTCACCACCGCAGAGTCCGAGCCCGGCGCCACGACCGTATCGGTCCTCACCATATGGTCGTACTGGCGGTATATCCAGGCCCTGGAGGCTATATTCTCGGAGGCCGCGAGCCTTAGGAGCACCTGGTTATAGTCCTGGGGCAAGGCAATCTCGTCTAAATTCAAGCTATTTATCTCATCCTGATCGTCCGGCCTCTTAACCGGCCTGTCATATACCGGGGCGTCGTCGGTAAGGGAGTTTACAGGGATCTCGGCCTCTAACTTATCACCATCGGTTATGCGAAGTACATTTTCCTCTATCACACGCCCTATGACCACGGCCTCCAGGTCCCATTTATGGAATATCTCCATGACCTTATCTTCGCTCCCGGCGCTTGCGACCAAGAGCATCCTCTCTTGCGATTCCGAGAGGAATACCTCATAAGGGGTCATGCCGTCCTCGCGTCTCGGTACCTTGGCCACGTCAATTTCGATGCCCAACCCCCCCTTACCCGCCATCTCCACGCTCGACGATGTAAGTCCCGCGGCCCCCATATCCTGGATGCCGACGATATGCTCTCCCTTAAAGGCCTCAAGGCAGGCCTCAAGAAGGAGCTTTTCGGTAAATGGGTCGCCGACCTGCACGGTAGGCCGCCTCTCCTCGCCGCCGTCGCCGAAGACGTCCGAGGCCATCACAGCGCCGTGTATGCCGTCTCTGCCTGTGGCGCTGCCGACATATATGAGAGGGTTACCAATGCCTGAGGCGGCGCTCCTGAAGATCTTGTCCTTTTTGACGATCCCCGCTGTCATGGCGTTTACCAGACAGTTGCCGTTATATGACTCGTGAAAATAGACCTCCCCGCCTACGGTAGGCACGCCCATGCAGTTGCCGTATCCGGCTATGCCCGCCACTACGCCCTCTAAAAGGTACGGTGTCTTTTGATTATCTATCGCGCCGAAGCGGAGGGAATTCAAAGAGGCCACAGGCCTCGCGCCCATGGTGAACACATCTCTTAGTATGCCGCCAACGCCTGTGGCCGCGCCCTGATAGGGCTCTATAAAGGACGGATGGTTGTGGCTCTCCATCTTGAATATGCACGCTAGCCCGTCGCCTATGTCTACGACACCTGCGTTCTCACCGGGGCCCTCTATGACCTGCGGGCCTTCGGTGGGGAAGTCTTTGAGGTATTTTCTGGATGATTTATAGGAGCAGTGTTCGCTCCACATGACGGAATATATGCCGAGTTCCACATAATTGGGCTCTCGCCCAAGAGCGGCTTTGATACTTTCGTACTCCTCTTCGGTCAGGCCGTGCTCAGCTACTATTTCCGGGGTGATTTCCACTAAGAGAAAGTAACCTAAAGGAGCGAAAAATGGAAGGAAAAACTAGCCCGAAGAAGGGCTTTTTTGGAGACAAAGAGAGGTTAATCCCCTAAGTCGATCTCTTCAGTAAATAGCACATAGGGGGAAGAGTTGGTACGTCTTTCGGCCTCTTTTAGATGTTCCTCTATAAAGCCGCTCTTGCCGTGTTCGATAGCGCGCTTAAATAGGCGGTCGTAGAACTCGTCCGGGCGGACCGTGATCTCAAAGACCAGTTTTTT
>CBDVCO010000124.1:0-4263 GCA_965372515.1 uncultured bacterium
ATCCGGGCCGTTCTCAAAAACATCCGGGCCGCACTCCGCGCTCAATGTACGCCGCCTTTGCAAAGCTCCATGATCAGCCTTGTAATAACGAGCCCGTGCGGCAGTCCCCCGCCCGCTATGCCGCCCTTTAGTTCAAGGTCGGCATGGGAGAGTTTCTTAAACGCGCCGACCAACTCCTCTGCGCTAAAGCGCGAACTGCTCTCCAGATACTTCTCAATATATGTGGGATATATGCCGACCAATGACGCGAGCTTCGCCCTCGGCGTGCCGCTACGCGCAAGCTCCTTTATCTTCATGATGATCCTCATCTGCCTGGCTATGCTAGCAAGCAACATGAGCGGGGCCTCGCTCGCGAGCTTTGCGTAGACCCTGAGCGCATTGGCCGCGTCCTTTGCGCCGATGGCGTCGGTAAGGTCGAAAACACGCTCTTCCCTTACGTCTATGCCCGCGCTCTCCACATCGGCCTTCTCTATAACTTTAGCCTCACCGACAAAGAGTATGATCTTCTCAAGCTCGCCCTTTATATCCCCAAGCCCCTTGCCTGCTATCTGTATAAGATGAGCAATAGCCTCCGGGTTTATCTCCTTACCCTCTTTACGGACCTCACCGGCAATCCATCTACTGATATCACCATCGCGTTTTTGTCCCTTACGCACCAGAAATCCCTTCTTATCGAGGAGCTTAAAAAAAGCCGAGGTGCCCGCCTTGGCGGCGTTCGATATAAAGATAAGACAGGTGGAGGGCGAAGGGTCATTTATATAGTCCATGAGTTCCTTTTGCTGGTCGGCCTTTAGCGATTCGGCCCCCTTTACGACTATCACCCTCTTCGGGCTCATAGCCGGAAGGGTCATGGCCTCGTTTATGAGCTCATCGGTCTCCATGGCGCTTGCGTAAAAGATGTGGCTATTTAACGACTCCATGGAGCTACCCTCGAATGCCGCGGCCTTTATTGCCTTAGTAGCCTCTTCCATGAGATAGGCGTCATTACCGTAAAAAAAGTAAACTGGTTTTAGTTCGTCTTTGTTCATTGGCCGCTTTGTCTAAAGTCCTTCCAGCATTCTCTCCTTAACGAGCCTTGCCGTATCGAAAGCAATGACCTTGAGCGCCTTCCACTCGGCGTCCTTACTGAAAGTGATATCATTTACGTCGACCACAAAATCCTCATAATCGGTAATATGCGTCTCTTTCCAGAGGACCGCTTCGTCGCCGGTCCTCACAAGGGCAACTGAGATCGTAACGTAGAGGCGGAACTCCTGGACCACGTCGCTTGAAGAGAACGAGACAGGCTTGAGCTTGTACGACTCTATCGCCCCCACAAGTATCGCCTCGGCCCTTTCAGCATCGACCACATCGACGCTCGACATGAATTCGTTCGCCACGGCGCTGGTAATAACAGCCTCGACTCTGGGCTTTTTGGTCCTGTTCTCAAAGAACGGGATGGCTATGGAGGTTACGTTGCCGGGGAGCGTCCCTATACCGCCGCCGTCGCCTCCTCTTGCCGCGCCACTACCCACCACATGATAAGAGCATCCGGAAAGGATAAGCGCAAAAACAAAAATGACGCTTGCCATAAACCCCGTAAAATTCAATCCGCTCATAGACCTCTTCATACGACCACCAGGTTAGCGATCTTTCCGGGTATATAGATAAATTTCTTCACCGCGTTACCATCGACCCATTTTAAGACCGTGTCGTCTTTCATAACTGCCGCCTCGACCTCCTCTTTTTCGGCCCCGGCCTTGACCCAGACCTTACTCCTGACCTTTCCGTTAATCTGCACAACGACCTCCACCTCATCGACCTCTATAGCCGCCGGGTCAAAGGACGGCCAGCCGCTGGCAAAGATACTCTCGTTGGCATTGACACGTGTCCAGAGCTCTTCGGTTATATGCGGAGCGAATGGAGAAAGCAGAAGTATGACGGCCTCTACGGCCTCTTTAAAAAGAGCCCTGCCCTCAGGCCCTTTCATTATCTCTTGCTCTGCCTTATAAAGATAGAGCATATTTACAAGCTCCATTATAGCGCTTATGGCGGTATTAAAGTGAAAGCGTTCTTCAATATCACGGCTGACCTTACGGATAGTCTCGTGGGTCTTACGGTGAAGCTCTTTTGAGGGGCCGTCATCCTCAACAGCTCCGGTAAAGCCCTCGCTCTCCTTTAGGATATCCTCATGCTCTATCACGAGCCGCCAGACCCTGTTTAAAAATCTGTAGGAGCCCTCGACACCTTCCTCGCTCCAGTCAAGGTCTTTGGTCGGAGGCGAGGCAAAGAGCGTAAAGAGCCTCGTGGTATCGGCTCCGTAGCTCTCTATTATCTTATCGGGGTCGATGACGTTCTTCTTCGATTTGCTCATCTTCTCGACCCTGCCGACATCTAACTCTGCCTTACACTTAGAGCATACTTTCTTACCGGAGGTTAGCTCAGAGTCTTCAGGAAAGAGATACCCGTGCTCCTCGCACTTCATGGTCTCCTTACAGACCATGCCCTGGGTAAGAAGATTCTTAAATGGCTCGTCGAATGTAATAAGGCCAAGGTCTCTTACGACCTTTGTAAAGAACCTCGCGTAGAGGAGATGCATGACCGCGTGCTCTATACCGCCTATGTAACGGTCGACCGGCATCCAGTACGCGGCGTCCTCCTTGTCAAAAGGAGCGGTGTCAAGCTTCGGGGATAGATAACGGAGAAAATACCAGGACGAATCGACAAAGGTATCCATGGTGTCGGTCTCCCTTGTGGCAGGGCCGTCGCACTTTGGGCATTTGGTATTTACAAAATCTTCGTTTGTCGCAAGAGGTGATAGTGCGCCGGAGGCTGCGAAGTCAACATCTTGTGGCAAAAGAACCGGCAGCTCATCGTCCGGGACCGGAACCGTGCCGCACTCCTTACAGTAGATAATTGGAATGGGACAGCCCCAGTACCTCTGCCTCGATATGCCCCAGTCCCTGAGTTTATAGTTAACGGCCTTAGAGCCAGTACCCTTATCTTCCAGGAGTTTTATAATTCCGGCAGCGGCCTCCCTGTTCGCTTGACCATCAAAGGGGGCAGAAGCTGTCATAACGCCGTCATCCGTAAAGGCCTCCTCCATGGTGGCGGGGTCAAGCTCTCCATCCTCAGGGTTTATCACTACCTTTATGTCAATATTATATTCCTTTGCGAACTCGAAGTCGCGCTGATCGTGCGCGGGCACGGCCATGACCGCGCCGGTGCCGTACTCCATCAGGACGAAGTTCGCTACATAGATAGGCATCCGCTGGTCGGTCAATGGATTTACGCACCACGCCCCAGTAAAGACGCCCTCTTTCGGGAGTTCGTCTCCGGGACCAAGCGCGCTCTTCTCTCGCTTTACCTTCTCGACAAAGGCCTTTACATCACCCTCCTTCTCCCCTGAGGTCAGCTTCTCAACCAACGGATGTTCCGGGGCTAAACTCATAAATGTCGTTCCGTAAAGGGTGTCGGGCCTGGTGGTAAAGACGGTGAGCTTTTCTTCCGTTCCTTCAAGGGCGAACTCGATCTCCGCGCCAATGGATTTACCTATCCAGTTCCTCTGGGAAACAAGTACCATCTCGGGCCAGCCAGGGAGCTTATCAGTAAAGTCCAGGAGTTCGTCGGCGTACTCGGTAGTCTTGAGGAACCACTGATCGAGTTCTTTTTCCTCGACAATGGACTCGCACCTCCAGCATTGTCCGTCCTCTACCTGCTCGTTGGCGAGTACCGTCTCGCAGTCCGGACACCAGTTAACCGAAGACCTCTTCTTATAGGCGAGCCCTTTTTCGAGCATCCTCAGGAAGAACCACTGGTTCCATCTATAATAATCCGGCTCGCAGGTGGCGACCTCAAGATCCCAGTCGTAGGCAAAGCCCATGCGCTTTAGCTGGCGCCTCATGTTGGCTATATTCTCGCGCGTCCAGTCGGCGGGATGGATGGAGCGCTCTTTGGCGGCGTTCTCCGCCGGAAGGCCGAACGAGTCCCAGCCCATCGGGTGGAGCACGCTCTTACCCTTCATCATATGGTACCGGGCAATAACGTCGCCTATGGCGTAGTTGCGCACATGGCCCATATGGATCTTCCCGGAAGGATATGGGAACATCTCAAGGACGTAGTACTTCTCCTTCGCAGTGTCCTTCGTAACCTTGAAGAGCCCGCTCTCTTGCCACTCGTTTTGCAAGCGTTGCTCTATATCATTATGATCGTATCTCTCAGTCATAGATAGCTTTTCTATTTAATAACGACCTGTATTGGTAGCGCGGAATAAAGCCACACTGG
>CBDVCO010000125.1:0-4180 GCA_965372515.1 uncultured bacterium
TTTACGCCTTTTTTGGCCTTAGCCCCGGCACTTACAGCCTTCTTTTTATTTTTCTGCTCTCTGCTCATAAGCAAAGTAATATATACTAATTATTGGGATTGTCAATCGATTTCTGGGGATTTTTAGATAGCGCTAAGAAGAAGCCAACGAAAGAAAAAGCCGGGAGGGTGCAGGGTGGCGCTTAGAGTTCTATCTCCATGTCGCTTCCTACAGCGAAACATTCGAGCTTGGAGCCTTTTTCAGCGATTATCCTCTTGGAGTCATCAACCAACTTATCCTCAGCCTCATCGGTCCTGTCCTGATTCAGATGAAAGAGCCCTAACTTCCCTACATTTGCCTTAAGGGCCAGCTCAAGTGTGTCGAGATATACAGAGTGGCCCCAGCCTTTGGTCGAGGCGTATTCCTCCCTTGTGTACTCGGCGTCGTGGATAAGGAGGTCTACGTCCCTCACGAATTCGACATAGTCGTCGAACTCCTTTCCTCCTTCATGTGGGTATGTAAGCTCGTTATCGGTAAGGAAGGCGAAACTCTTTTTGTCTTCGGTGAATTTATAACCGAATCCCTGGTTAGGATGGCTCAAGGGTATGGCCTCCACCTGCAAGGCCCCTATATCGACCGCGCTGTGGTCCATCTCGTGAAAGGTTATATCTGCGCTGATATTTTCGAACTCTATCGGGAAGTAGGGGTGGCTCATGGTCTTGCTTATGATGCTCCTGAGCGACTCCTGGGTGGAGAGCGGACCGAAGATCCTTATTTTGTAATCCTTGCTGTATATGGGTTTGAAGAAGGGAAAGCCCGCCAGATGGTCCCAGTGCGCGTGCGAGAGGAGGATATTTATGACCCTCTTGTCGTTGTCGGCGACAAGCCTGTTTCCAAGCAACCTTATGCCCGTCCCTGCATCGATTATTACAAGGTCATCGCTGTTGCTTACGACCTCAAGACAGGTCGTGTCCCCGCCGTACTTGAGGAAATCTTTGCCGGAAACCGAGATAGATCCCCTGGAGCCCCAACAACGGATTAACACAATGAACTTCCTTTCATGGAGTGAAGTAAATACCGCAATTATACCAAAGAGATGGCAATAGTAAAGCCATAATCCTCATAATCAACAGCCACCCGGGCTTTCAATTATGAGGAGCCTTCACGCTCAGCACCGGCTTTTTCATCATCCTCTCTTAGAAGCGCCATGACCTCGTCCCTGACGCTCTTTAGAGGCAGGCCGAATTTCTGAGCCACGGCCTTCAGCTCTTCGAACTCCGGCTTTCTGGTCACGACCCTGCCCTTCAGAGAC
Source organism: uncultured bacterium (assembly GCA_965372515.1). Taxonomy (GTDB): domain Bacteria; phylum Desulfobacterota; class GWC2-55-46; order GWC2-55-46; family JAJCZF01; genus CBDVCO01. The sequence goes on from CBDVCO010000125.1 coordinate 1,292, forward strand.
GAGGCCTTAATGCTGATCTTGCCAAAGCGCGTGTCGAGCGTGTACTCCGTGCGCTCAAGCGTCTCTCTTTCCACCCTGTGAAACCTTACCCCTATGGAGCTGGACTCAACAAATATCATCTTTGTTACGGCATCCAGACAAGCATCTTCAACGAGCACCGTCAGGAGCAGACCGGGCCGGGATTTCTTCATCTGCACAGGCGTAAACCAGACGTCGAGCGCCCCGGCCTCGAAGAGCCTCTCCATCAGATAGCCCGCTATCTGGGGGCTCAGGTCGTCTATATTGGTCTCGACGACCGTCACCTGGCCGTCCCCTCTCACGTTACCCGCCCCCTCCCTCCCCTCCCCGAAAAGGAGCCTCAGAAGATTCGGCGCCTCTTTAAAATCCCCGGAGCCAACGCCGTAACCTATTCGCGAGACAACCATAGCCGGGGCCGGGCCAAAGCCTTTAGAGAGCGCTTTAATTATCGCGGCCCCGGTCGGCGTGGTAAGCTCCGCCTTTATTGAACTTGGCCTGATCTCCACCCCCTTTAGAATCTCCATTGTAGCCGGAGCGGGTACGGGCATGGCCCCGTGCGATGTATCCACAAGACCTGTGCCAAGCGGGATAGGTGAAGAGTAGACCGCGTCGATATCGAGCGCATTTATGGCTATGGCACTTCCGACGATATCGACTATGGAATCAACTGCCCCTATCTCGTGGAAGCGTACCTCAATAGGGGTCACACCGTGGACCTTTGCCTCGGCCTCGGCGATAATGCTGAAAATCTCAAGGCTTAGCTCCTTAACCTCGCCTAAAAGCGCGCTCTCTGTGATAAGCGCACGGATATCCGCGTAACTACGCTCCGGGGCACTACCTTCGACCTCCACCATAAACCTGGCCCCTTCTATGGCCGAGCGTTTTTCTCTGCCTAAAGATAGCTTATAGCCATCAAGGGCGAGCCCTTTAAGGCCCTCTTCGATAACATCCAGTCCAACGCCCAGGTCGATAAGTGAAGCGAGACACATATCCCCGCTTATGCCTGAGATGCAGTCGAAATAGAGTATCTTCGTTGGTTTTTCCATATTCCTTTCGCTATCCGTACCCATTCTAATAAAGCTTTAATCTTTAGGTTGCTAAGCTTGATCTATACTCCAAAAAAAAGTGCAAAAAAAGAAAATAGTAGAAAAAGACTATCAAAAAAGACCGCTAAAGTCATCAATAGAAGGAATACTCGTGAGCGGAAAAGATAAGGGGAGGGTCATGTTTAAGATAAAGACTGCCGCGATAATAGTAATAGTATTGCTGGCTATCTTCGGCGTTCAACAGGTACTCAGGCGCCACGCCACAGCCAGCTACACGGATATCTTTAATAAGAAGGAATACCAGGCAAAGAACCGGCCCGCGCATTTCCTCTCGCCCGAGAAGAACGACCTCTATGAGAGCCGATGCGGAACGTGCCACTTTCTCTTTCGCCCGGGGCTCATGACCTCGAAGTCATGGGTAAGGATAGTAGAGGAGAGCGCTGAGCACTTTGGCAAGAACCTATCGCTCGATCAGAGTGAAAAGATAGAGCTCTTAACCTTTCTCACAAAGAACTCGGCGGACGAGGGCTGGCTGGACGTCCCGGACGAGATAGGCGAGACGGCCGTTATCCTGCTCGAACAAAAGATGGGGCAGAACAACAACGCCCCTGTCCGCGTCACACAGACCCGCTATATTAAAGAGGCGCACAACATGATAGACCCGACGGTCTTTGACCGAAAGGCCGTAGGCGGCTTTAATAACTGCGGCGGCTGTCATGAAAGGCCGTAGGCCAATCGACCAATAGAGAAATAATAGATATTTTCAAGAGAGCGGGTGTAACGATCGTTACACCCGCTCTCTTGTATAGTCAAGCCAGAAGGCCGCGAAAATGCCCCAGACGGCGTTATAAAAAAGGACGACCAGCGGCGTCAGAAGACCAAGCTTCATGCCGAGAAAACCCTTGTTGGTCATATAGGGAAATATTATAAAGAAGTGCAGAGCGCTTAGCACGATGCTTAGTACCAGCCCGCGGTATATGCAATAAGTGCGCTTCAGGACCGGCACCAGGAGCAAAAAGGCCCACAACCCTCCCCAAACGAGACGCGGATATAGAGAGGCGGGCGTAAGCTCGTAGATAAGTCTTACATCAAGCGCCCTGTGCGCGCCCCAGGCACCGAGGAAGTAGGCTGTTACAGAGTACATAAAGGCGCCGAAGGCGCCTGCTGTAAAGGCGAGCGAAAGGCCCCTGAGTAGCTTCCTCATATCAAAAAGACCTCAAGAAGATCCATCGCAAATTTAATCACTATTTATCCTGCTCGCCACGACCGCCGCGCCGAAGCCGTTGTCGATATTTACCACACTTATCCCGCCCGCGCACGAATTCAGCATCGCAAGCAGCGTCGTCAAACCACCGAGGTTCGCTCCGTAGCCAACGCTAGTCGGCACGGCGATGACCGGGCGCGAGACCAGCCCCGCGACGACGCTTGGGAGAGCGCCCTCCATTCCCGCTACCACTATCAATACATTGGCGCTCAAGAGAGCGTCCTTCTGGTGCATGAGGCGGTGTATGCCGGCGACCCCGACGTCGTAGAGCCTTGTTACCTTATTGCCCATAACCTCAGCGGTTATGGCCGCCTCCTCGGCTACGGGCACGTCCGAGGTCCCCGCAGTTATTACTAATATAGTCCCGCGCCCGGCCTTTTCTATTTTATGGGTCTTGATGAATAGCGTCCTGGCGGTATCGTTATATACGGCCTTCTTGAATGTCTTCTTCAAGGCCAAAGCCTTCTTCTTCTCCATTCTGGTAATAAGGACGTTCTCCTTATGCTTGACCATTGCCGAGGCGATCGTCTTTATCTGCGCTACGGTCTTACCCTCGCCGTA
>CBDVCO010000126.1:0-4157 GCA_965372515.1 uncultured bacterium
TACGAATAGGGTTTATTGAGCTTCCCGGTACGCGGCGCACGTCCTTATCGGCTCTACCTGCTGGAAGATGGCGTAAAAAGGTTGAATTTTAAATGAAAATCTTTTATCATCTCTTATTTGACGGGCCCATGAACGGGGCTTTGACAGTATGTACATTATATGTACAATAAAATTTCCCGGAGGTAGTGGATGCTTGATTTTATAAGACAAAAGAGTACTTCGACCGTCGTGCTCTTCATATTCGGTATTATAATCCTGGTCTTTGTCTTCTGGGGCTTTAACCCGGGTAAGCGCTCTTCAACACAGGGTGCCGTGGCGACGGTCAACGGGCAGGAGATCAGTGCCGGGGCCTACGAGAACCTCTATAAGAGGGAGCTTGATAGAGTGAGGTCTCAGGTTGGCTCAGCGCTGACAGATGAGATCATCGAATCTTTGAATCTCAGGCAGAGGGCGCTCGATATGTTGATAAACGACATACTTATCGTCGAGGAGGCCCGTAGCCTTGGGATCGAGGCGTCTGATAAGGACGTTCAGGAACTGATCCTCGCAAATCCGGTCTTCCAAAAAGACGGTGTATTTAACAAGGATTACTACCTTCAACTGCTCGAGCAGAACCGCTTGAAATCGGCTGAGTATGAGGCCGGGTTGAGGGAGGGGCTCACCGCGCAAAAGATGTGGAGTAGAGTTGTCGAGGGGGTCGCTCTTACAGACGACGAGTTGTGGAAAGAGTACGAGACGGCGAACGGCAAGTACACCTTTGACTATGTCGCCTTTGACCCCGCGGGCTTTATAGATGGCTCCGAGCCCACCGAGGAGGAGCTTAAGAAGTACTACGATAAGAACAGCTTCAGGTTTACGGTCCCGACAGAGGTTAAGCTCTTCTATGCAAGGGCCGGTTTTAAGGCCCTGGGCACAAAGATCACCATACCCGATGAGGATATAAAAAAATATTACGAAGCAAATACCTACGACTTTTTCAGAGAAAAAGAGGTCAGGGCGAGCCATATACTTATAAGGCCCGTTAAAGAGGATGAAGAAGGGGCTAGAGTAAAGGCCGAAGGGATTTTAGAGAGGCTCAAGGCGGGAGAGAGTTTTGCTAAACTCGCAAAAGAGCATTCCGACGACCCGGGTTCCGCTTCAAAGGGCGGGGATCTCGGGTTCTTCGGCCTCGGCTCCATGGTAAAGCAGTTTGAGGACACGGCCTTTTCGCTTAAAAAGAGCGAGGTGAGCGGGCTTGTAAAGACGAGCTTCGGATTCCATATTATAAAGGTGGTAGATATTAAGGAGGAGGGAATAAAGCCTTTAACCGAGGTAAGGGGCGATATCAAGGCCATACTCCTTAAGGCCCAGGCCGTGTTTGTCGCCACCGACTCTATCGAGAGCTTAAGGGAGGCCTTTGAAGGGGGAGGCAGCCTTGCCGAGCTTGAAAAGGCGGCTCAGGACGCGGGCCTTGAGGCCGTGACAACGGGCCTTATCTCAGAGGCCGGGGTAGGGGGGAAGATACTTTCGGACGAGATGCTCAAAAGCGCGGCTTTCGGGCTGAACCAGGACGGGGTGAGCGCTCCTGTCGAAACTGCTGACGGCATATATCTCATTAAGGTCATAGAGAGGGTGGAGAGCCACGTCGCCCCGTTTGAGGAGGCCCTTAAAGGGGTAAAAGAGGGCTATAAGAGGGAGAGGTCGGTCGATGGGGCACGCTTGGCCGCGGAAGAGGCATTAAAGAGGCTTGTGGCAAAAGAGCCTTTTGAAAAAGTAATTAAAGATCATGGACTTAAGAGTCAGACCACCAAAGAGGTGATAAGGGAGCAGGCCTTAATTCAGGAGATAGGGCTCTATATAGGGGATATTGAGGGTATCTTTGATCTTACGGACGTGGCCCCCTATTATCCGGAGGTCATTTCGCACGCTAACGGCTTCTACCTCTTCAGGTTCAAGGCGTTTAGGCCCGCGGAGCGCGCGTCCTTTGATAAGGATAAAGAGACCATAAGGGCAAAGTATCTTGAAATAAAGCGCGCCAAGGCCCAGAATGATTGGATAAACGGCTTGAGGGAGAAGGCCGATATCACGGTCAACCGGGATTTTTTATAACAACGGGTAGCCTTGGGCGTGAATAGTCTTATCTAAAGAGGAAACCATGCGTTATTCAAGGGCTTTTCTGCCAACATTAAAAGAGTCCCCATCTGATGCCGAGGTCGTTAGCCATAGACTTATGGTCAGGGCGGGTATGATAAGGAGGGTCGCCGCGGGTATCTATACGCTGCTTCCGCTCGGCACGCTTGTCATGGGTAAGGTAGAGGATATTGTTAGAGTTGAGATGAGGGGTGCCGGGGCCGAGGAGGTAGTTATGCCGATGGTCGTGCCATCTGAGCTCTGGAAGGAAAGTGGCAGGTGGGATGAGTACGGTAAGGAGCTCCTGCGCATAAAGGACCGCCACGAGCGCGATTTCTGCCTGGGCCCGACCCATGAAGAGGTCATAACCGACATGGTAAAGCGCGACGTGAAGTCCTATAAGGCGCTACCCTTGAACCTCTTTCAGATACAATCCAAGTTCAGGGACGAGATACGCCCGAGATTCGGCCTGATGAGGGGTAGAGAGTTCGTCATGAAGGACGCCTATTCCTTTCACGCCGATATGGAGAGCGCGGAGGCTGAGTACAGGAATATGCACTCAACTTACGAGCGCATATTCGAGCGTATGGGGCTTGTCTTCAGGGCTGTGGAGGCCGATACCGGGAATATCGGGGGAAGCTTTTCGCACGAGTTCATGGTGATGGCCGATACGGGCGAGGACGCTGTGGCGTGCTGCACAGGGTGCGATTACGCGGCAAATACCGAAAGGGCCGATATCAACGTAGAGGTTAAAGAGCCTGTTGGCGTAGCGAAAGGGGTCTTGGACATAGAGGAGGTCGCCACACCGAATGTCAAGAGCATAGACGAGGTTAGCGAGTTCCTGAAGATTTCCCCCCAGACTTTAATAAAAACGATTATTTATGATACGGACAAAGGCCCTGCGGCTGTGCTTATAAGCGGGGCTAGAGAGATTAACCCCCTAAAGGTAAAGAAGGCCCTGGACGCTACGTGGGCGGAGCTTGCAGACGACGCCAAAGTCGAGGATGCGACAGGCGCGCCTGTTGGATTCGCAGGGCCCGTGGGGCTAAAGATACCAATAATAGCCGATTTTAGCGTATGTACGATCGCGGGCGAGGCGGGCGCCGTGACAGGGGCGAATAAGAAGAATACCCATATCAGGAACGTCTTTCCAACTCGCGACTTTAAGGCCGAATACTACGACCTGGCATTGGTAGAGGAGGGTGATAAGTGTCCGAAATGTAACGCTAATATGGAAATAAAGCGCGGCATCGAGGTCGGCCATATATTTATGCTCGGGACTAAATACAGCGAGGCCATGGGGTGCGTTTTCCTCGACGAGAACGGCAAAGAAAAGCCAATGATAATGGGATGTTACGGCATAGGCATAGGCCGTAGCGCCGCCGCGGCCATTGAGCAGAACCATGACGAGGCGGGAATCCGCTGGCCTAAGCCGCTTGCGCCCTATATGGTGAGCGTTGTGCCGGTAAATATGAAGGACGAGGCTGTGGTCCAGGCCGCCGAGGATATCTATAAGTCGTTGATAGATAAGGGCATTGAGGTGCTTATTGACGACCGCGACGAGAGGGCGGGCGTAAAGTTCAAGGACTCGGAGCTTATCGGCATACCCTTTAGGATTACGGTTAGTACCAGGACGCTCGCCGAAGGCTCTGTTGAGCTTAAAGAGCGCACAAAAGATGAAGCCAGGCTCGTTAAGCGTGAGAGCGCAATAGATGAACTTTTAGGGCTTATTTCGGCTTAAGAATTAGAAAACCATTATCCCCCAACCTTTTGAATCCATTCCTTTTTTTTATTTTTCTTTAAAAACTTTACCCTAAACTAAGGCACGGGCTTATAATAGAACCAGGAGCAGAGTTATGAACAAACTCCTTATTATTGGCGAGATTGCCAGTGCAGTCAATAAGCGAGGTGATAACGATGGATACTCTGAATCGTAAGATCAAGAGAGATCGTGAAAGAAAGGTCTCCAGGAGAGACAGGAAGGTTTTCGGACACGATAAAAAGACCAGGAGGCCGGGTCTTGATAATGACGCGTTCTTTAGAGATTC
>CBDVCO010000127.1:0-4156 GCA_965372515.1 uncultured bacterium
AGCATAAGGGTCTGGGCGGCCATGGCGCAAGAGCGAATCGCCTCGTCTCGCTGAAACTCTTTACGTCCTTTGTAGAAGTTCTTGATGAACTCTAGGTAAGAAGCGCGGTCAACTTTCCGCCTGTTCTTACAGTAGCGCTCGGGCTTCTTTTTCCAGCTCATGGTGTCCGCGCACAGTATTACAAGGAGCGAAGCGTCTGTAACTTGAGCCTGGTCCCAGGCGGCGGCGCGTATCTTCTCTCTTAGCTTTTTGTCCTCTACTACCACGAAGCGCCAGTTTTGAATGTTTAGCGCAGTTGGTGAGCACATCGCGAGCTTTAAGAGTTTATTCTTCTCCTTGGCGCTCATCTTATGCCTGGCGTCATAGCTCCTTATCGATCTTCGTGTCTCAATCGCTTCTATAGTATCCATGGTCTCCGTCTATGGTTTCTGGGGTCTCCGGGGTTTTTATTGAGGACTCTCTCGCCCGGCCGGTCCCGGCCGGTCTCTCTCTGGCTAATCGGGCAGGCTCGGTCCATTGAAATCAGGGGCCGGGGGCCCTCGCGCCGGGTTTGCCTTCGGTGATGTTGTCGTAGCGGCGCTGGGTCGGGTAGGCGAAGTCTATGTCGTCGTGCTTGGCGAACTCTCTTAGGATATCCTCCCAGATGATCTCTTCGGTCTCCCTTCTCGCGCGCGCGCCGGTCATGTAGCGTATCGTAAGCATTACGCCGCAGTCCTTGACCGAGGTATATACGCTCGGCGTAAGCGTCGAGTACTGAATCATGTATTTTTTCTGGGCCTGTCTGATCTTCTTCTCTACCTCGTCGCTTATGTTGGCCGCCCTTTGTTCGGCGATCTTGGCGAGCACTTTCTTTGCCTTCTCCCACTCGCTTTCAAAGGTGACCAGTACTGGCAGTTCGTTCCAGATATATTCAAATCCGGTGGTGTAATTTACGAGCGTCTCGGTGAAGACCTTGCCGTTGGGGATGTTTATTATGCGCCCTGTGGATTGATCGGCGTCGACCCAGTTCCCTACCTCGAGTATTGAGAACTGGAAGACACGGATGTCGATGACGTCGCCCTTGTGCTCGCCGACCTGTATGCGGTCGCCCATCTCGATAGGACGCCGCCACATGATAAATGCCCATCCCGCGATATCCACTATCGGGTCTCTAAGCGCGATCGTGATACCGGCGCTGGCAAGCCCCAGGAAGGTTGAGAGCGAAGAGAAACCCACGACCCAGGTGCGCCCTATGATGATAATGCCGATGAAGAAAGAGAGGTATGTGGCGATCTTTCGCCACCTATAGAGTGTCGTGGGGTCTTTAATTCTCCGCCCTACGACGTAGAGTACGATGCGGCGAAGAAGGAGCAGGATGATGACGATCGCTACGCTTGCGACCAATTTGTACTGGACCACGTCGCTCAAGACGAGCGAGCCGCCTAGCAACCCGGATATTTCTCCCATCTATCTTTTTCCTTCCTGAATTACTTGAAAGTATACTCTTGCCTTGTTCGTTCAGTCAATCTTAATTATCGCCTATTCCTGGTCAAGCGATTTGGGCAGCGCGGGCCAGAGCGAGCTCATGAGCTTTGGCGTATCCGAGGCGTAGATTATCATCAAGGTGGCGTTCTCAGGAGGCATAAAGCCCTTAGTGACGAAGGGTTCGGTTAGCTCTACAACGAATTCTTTATCCGGTGTACCTGCCTCTCTTAGCCAGATGGTGATCTCTTTCTTTGCGAGCCTCAGGGCCTGAATATAAGCGGAGGCCATGTTGGGGATCTCAAACTCTTCAAGCGGGTCGAGGTAGTCGTCAGGGTCGATATATCCGTCGGCCCCCATTGCATCGGTCTCATACAGGTGCGCTTTTACCTGGGCCCTGTCCGGGAGTACCTCGTAGAGGGCCGGGTTTATAAGCCTGAATATTCGCCAGACGAGATCGGCATCATCTTTTTCGGACTTCGCCGCGCCCGCGCCTTTTTTCACCAGGAGTATGAGCGCCATTACCCTCTCGGGGAAGATGATCATGGTGCCGCCGCGCTCTTCGTCTTCGGTGTCGTGCTTTTTAGCGAAGAAATCTTTAAAAAATCCCATCATAAATAATCTCTTATCAGGTGGCGCATTTCTTTTCAAGTTAAAGTTCTTCGCTCCAGGGTATCAAGGCCTTCGGACCCAACTGGACTCTAAAATACTATTAGCCTTTTTCTTGAAAAGTGTGTTACTCTTTAATATTAATCAATCGGTAAAAAAATATCTATAATTAAGGAGTTAAAGGAAAGTTGGAAGATATTTCCAAGGAGAATAGAGAGGATGTACGCCCGGATAAGCCGGTCTTGTTCGAGGACCTGGGTCTTAGCGAGGATTGCCTCAAGGCCGTAACCTCGATGGGCTTTGAAGAGCCGACCCCTATTCAACAAAAGGCCATACCGGTACTTCTTTCAGGTAAGGATATGATCGGCCAGGCCCAGACAGGGACCGGAAAGACGGCCGCCTTCGGCCTGCCCATAATAGAGGCCATTGAACTTAAGGACCTTTTTGTGCAGGCCATAGTGCTTGCGCCTACGAGAGAGCTTGCCGTGCAGGCCGCGGAAGAGATCAACAAGCTCGCGAAATTCAAGGAGCTTCACGCCATAGCCGTCTACGGCGGAACTTCGATAGACAGGCAGATAAGCTCTTTAAAAAAAGGCGTACATATTGTCGTCGGGACCCCCGGCAGGGTGCTCGACCATCTGAGGAGGGGTACACTCAAGCTCGACAGGGTTAAGATCGTCGTACTCGACGAGGCCGACGAGATGCTCGATATGGGCTTTATAGATGATATCAATAGCATCATCCGTACGACCCCGAAAAAGAGGCAGACACTTCTCTTTTCGGCTACCATGCCCGACGCGATAGTGAGCATCTCCAGACGCTACATGATAGAGCCTGAGAAGGTGGTCATTGAGGCCGAGACCCTGACCGCTCCCAAGATCGACCAGATATTTTACGAGGTAAAGCATAACGAGAAGGTAGAGGCGCTCTCGAGATTGATAGATATTACCGACTCCGGCCGCTTCCTGGTATTTTGCCACACCAAGCGTGAGTGCGACTATGTGGCCGATACCCTCAGGTTCAGGGGGTATCCCGTAGAGGCGATGCACGGCGACTATAACCAGGCCCAGAGGGAAAAGGTCTTAAAGAAGTTCAAGGACTCGGATATCGATATACTCATCGCTACAGACGTTGCCGCGCGCGGGCTCGATATCAGCGATATCTCGCATGTGGTCAACTACTCCATTCCTCAGGACCCGGAGAGTTACGTCCACAGGATCGGCAGGACCGGCAGGGCGGGTAAGGAGGGCATTGCCGTAACGCTCGTGACCCCGCGAGAGACCATGCAGCTAAGGCTTATTAAGAACGTCTCAAGGGCGACCATCACAAGAATGAAGCTGCCTACGAAGGTCGAGCTCCTTGAAGGCAAACTCGGCCCTGTTAAGGATAAGATCCGTAGTGCCAGTGAGACGCAGGGCTTTGACAGGTTTGTCGCCCTCGCTGAGAAGCTCTCTAAGGATGTTGGCCCAAGCGAGGCCCTGGCCTTTTTCCTAAAGCAGGAGATAGAGTCTAATGAAGCCAAAAAGGGGTCTGTGGACAGAGGCGAGGGCGCGGGCAAGCCGGCCGAAGAGTTCGCCAGGCTCTTTATAAATATCGGGAAGGCTCAAAACCTTAGCCACGGTGATATTGTGACGGCGATCTCCACAAAGACCAGCCTCGCTGAGCAGGATATCAAGGACATTAGTATTTTCGATAATTTCACCTATGTTAACGTTCCAAAGGAGTCAGCCGAAAAGGTGATAGAGATGATGCACGAGTCGATGATAAGCGAGCGCCAGGTGGCGGTCGAGCGCGCCAGGCCCGGGAAGGGGGAGGGCGTCAGGAAAAAACCATTTCAAAAGCGAAAGGGGCCTCAAAAGAGGCAGTCATAGCCTGATTTATGTGGCTTGTATCTGTTCATTATATATAGCATGCTATAAAATATAGCAGTAATTGGCGATAATTCGCTTGACTGTGTCACGATATTGTATTATAAATTATAAGCCGCTTGGCATGGTTTTTTTTCTCAGTAAACAGTTAGCATATTAATAAAACCAGCAATATTAGTTTTTTTAGCTTTTAAAAAAAATTTCCATGAGATATGGCG
>CBDVCO010000128.1:0-4003 GCA_965372515.1 uncultured bacterium
GCTGTGTTCTTATCGATCTCTCTATATTGCTGGCCTGTCCGGAAATAAGCCCCTTTGGGACAGGGCCGCCTTTTGACGAAGCATCGGCTTGTTGGAGAGTGAGCTCAATCAGGACCCCAGAGCGCTCCCCCTGCCATAACACTTCAGTGCGGCGGCCGATAATTTGACCCAGTTTCCCGGCTTTGAAGAGCCCGTTCGAGAAGATCTCGAGTTTCCTATCCACGTCACCGAACTTTTCGCTCAGGTTTGCCTGCTTAACGTAACGGGCGTTCGGGGCGCCCAGCGGTGAGACCTCGTTGAAGATCACCTTTCCCTTTCGCTCAGGCGCCTTGGTGTCGAAGAGGTCTCGGCCGTCGGTCTTCCAGGGTGTCTTGATATCGAGCACCCCGGTGATAGTGGGCACTATGTCGATCAACTCCACATTACGGTCGTTTATCGCCCCGTTTTCTTGAAATGGGGTCTTGATGAAGAGCGGCACGCGCATGATATCGAGGTAGTTTGTCTCGGTAAGGGACCTCATGTTGTCACCCGCCCTGAAGCTCGCCCCGTGGTCGGCCGTCACAATTATCAGGGAGCGGTCGAAGAGTCCCGTCTCCTTCAGTTTATCTATCAGTTCCCCGAAGAGCTTGTCGACAAAGGCCGTTTGGAGGAGGTGCCGCTGGTAGGCCTGAAACACGGGCCACTCGTCGCCAACGGGCCAAGAGAAATCGTTGCCGAGCCCGACAATGCCCTTTTGTCCCTGGCCGTGCCTGTTGTAAATATCCCCGGATGGATAGAAGAGCCACGGGTGGTGAGGCAGAAGGGTATGGAGAAAGTAGAATTGGGGCCTCTTTTTCTCTGATATCCGGTCCACAAAATCGAGGAACATCTCTTTGCGGTTGTGGGTGCGCTTGAGCTGCTTGAGCGCAAAGTCGGCTTCCGGGTCAAAGCCCTTCCAGCCCTGGTCGATAGGGGGAAGCGCTCTGGCAGCCGCTTTGGCAGGCAGCAGGTGATGCAGGTAGATATTAAAGATATTAACGAGGAGCCTGGGCAGCCGTGAGCTTAGATCCGGGTAGGCGACCTTGTTTACCTCAACCGGGCAGAGCCCCGTGTTCGACTCAAAGGAGACGATTTCATAGTGGTCTTTCAAAAGGGTGAAGAGGTTCTTTGGGTAATCGGATAGTACGGGCATATGTTCTTTCCCGTCCTGGTATCTTCCGGTTACGATTGCCGGTAGCGCATAGATCGTGTCCGTTGAGACGGTGGTGGCGTTCCTGAACCAGTAGGACTCGTCTGCAAAGCTTGAGAGGTTCGGGAAATTCACCGGGTCTATTTGGTAGGCGCTGTCCATGAGCGACGAGAGAGGTAATTCGTCGAAGATAACCATGACTATAGGTATATCGGTCCTTATATCGATTGGCGCGTCGCTTTGTTTTGCCCCAAAAGAGTCCTGCGTGACCTTTTGTATGGACGGGTCAAAGATAAATAAAATCGGGAATAGCAGTATCGCAGGTGTTGCTATGGTTAGAAGGATCTTTATAAAGTCTCGCCGCTGATAGGCGATCGTAAGCACCAGGCTCACTGCAATTGCCGCGACAAAGGTGAGCGCATCCGATGACCCCAGGAATTTTTTGCATATCGGGAAGAATATCACGGCGCCGAGAGAAAATAGGATTATAGGACGTAAGACCCTTCCGGCCGCTTTTGAGGCCTTCTCGCAGATAAAGAGCGCCAATGCCGTAAGCGTTGGAAGAAGGAGAGCCGCGAGCAAGATAAAGATATATATATCCGCGGCCTTTGACTTGTGGGCGATAAAGAATGTCGCGTAGTCGGATAATATCGTATAAAGCGGCGCAACACCGAAGGCAGAGAGGACAAAGATATGGAGGTAGAATAGGGTTTCTTTTTTCATTATTAGGATGAAAGTTTCGTTAAATAAAGCTCAGGCGGATAAGGAGAAGCAAGGTAACCTTTCCAGACGAGCATCTAGATGGTAAATAGCGTGCCACGTCATGTCAAGTGAAATCCTCCTTTTCCAGGGCGCTTACCCGATAAGATACGGGCGCCCGGCCTGTTTGGGACTTAGCCGAGCTTGACTTTACAGGTTAGTCCGGTTAAAATTCCCTTATGAAGCGAATGTTTAAAGGGGTGCGCAGGAAGTATATCCTGATCTTTATTGTTTTCATAGTGGCCGTAAGCGTAGTGGCGATATTCGGCGACAAGGGTTTGGTGGAGGCCTACGGGCTAAAAAATGAAAGAGACAGCATAGTAGGCCATATAGAGGAGCTTCGAGAAGATAACAGGCTCCTCGAAGATGATATCGACCTCTTAAAGACAGATAAGCGTTATGTGGAAATGGTAGCCAGGAAGGAACTGGGGTTGGTCGGAAAAGACGAGATCATCTATATGTTAAAGGACTGACCCGATATCCTCCCCCTTTTCTGGAATGGACTCAAACATCTAAAGGACGAATAATGGCGAATACAATCAAGGTCGCGGCCATTCAGTTCTCGCCCACCTCAATGAGGGAGGTTAATCTTCTAAGAGCCACCACGCTCGTAGAGCTGGCCGCAGAGAGGGGCGCGAAGATCGTGGCGCTCCCGCAACTCTTTAATACGGAATTTTTCCCCTCCGCCATAGACAAGGCGAACTTCTTACTCGCCGAGGCTGAAGACGGGCCGACTATCACCGCTATGAGAGGGCTTTCCAAAAAGCTCTCTATTGTGCTCATCTCTCCGATATTCGAGAAGGCCGGCGAAGACTATTTTAATACCGCCTTTGTGCTAGGTACCGAGGGCGAGGTGATAGGCAAGTACAGAAAGGTCCATGTGCCCCAGATACCGCTTTGGGAAGAAGGCACCTATTTTCAGACCGGGGATCTCGGCTTTCCCGTATTCGACACGCCCTACGGACGCATAGGCGTCCAGCTCTGCTGGGATACATTTTTTCCCGAGGGTTTCAGGATCCTTGCCTTAAACGACGCGCAGATAGTATTTACCCCGACGGCAAGCGCTTTTTTCCATTCGCATCTGAAGTGGGAGAGGGCGCTTAGCGCCGCCGCCCATTCCAACGGGCTCTTTATACTCAGAGCAAACCGCATTGGCGGCGAGGGTGAGCAGGAGTTCTACGGCAGGAGTTTTTGCGTCGGGCCGGATGGCGAGTTCGTCGACGAGCCGGGCGGCAAGAGCGAGGGCGTGATACTTACGACCCTGGATCTTTCGGAGATAAACGCCGCGCGTAAAGACTGGGTCTTCATGAAGGACCGTAAGCCCGAACACTATTCCAGGATAATCGAGGAAACCGCTTGAGGGTCAGGGTTTCCGAGATCATTAACTCGACACTTGATCGTGCTCTGGCAGATGGGACTCTAAAGGCTCCTGAGCTTCCAAGCGTTATTGTCGAGCGCTCCAGGAAGGCGGAATTCGGCGACTATGCCACGAACGTCGCTATGCTGCTCGCCCCCCAAGAGAAACGTCCCCCAAAAGAGATAGCCGAGTTACTCTCAAAGATGATAGAGGCCGATGCTTCGATAGAGAAGTGCGAGGTCGCAGGCCCTGGCTTCATAAATATCTTCCTGAAGAATTCCTACTGGACAGGGCTCCTTGCTGAGATCTTATCAAAGGGCGCGGATTACGGACGCTCGGACGTTGGCACAGATATGCGCGTGCAGGTGGAGTTCGTAAGCGCCAACCCCACCGGCCCGCTCCATATAGGCCACGGCAGGGGCGCGGCCGTCGGCGACGCGCTCGCCAATATCCTTGAAAAAGCAGGTTTTGAGGTAACTCGCGAGTTCTATATAAATGATGTAGGCAAACAGGTCTATAATCTCGGCGAATCAATAGAGCTTAGGGTAAAGGAATTGGACGGGGAGAGCGTGGAGCTTGGCGAGGACCATTATAAAGGCGACTATGTTATAGAGCTCGCAAGGAGATATAAGGAGATTTCTGGAGAAGCGGGTTCGCTTCCAGATGCAAAGGATTTCGCCATCGACGCCATGCTTGAAACAATAGAAGCGGACTTGAAA
>CBDVCO010000129.1:0-3913 GCA_965372515.1 uncultured bacterium
AGTTGCTCTATAATCTCTTTTACGCGTTTCGGTTTGGTCTTGAGGCTCGCCCTGTTGCATATGAGCTTTGAGGTTATCTCCATGATATCCTCTACCTCTACCAGCCCGTTCTGTTTAAGCGTCTCTCCGGTCTCGACCAGATCCACCACCCTCTCGGATAGCCCCAGTATTGGCGCGAGCTCGATAGAGCCGTAGAGCTTTATGATGTCCACCTGTATGCCCTTGTCGAGGAAGTGTTTGAGCGTGATGTTGGGGTATTTCGTGCCGACCCTGATGTGGGTCCAGGTCGCCGGGTCGTCCTTCTCTATCAGTTCTTTTGGTTCGGCCACTACCATCCTGCAGTACCCAAGCCCGAGGTCGAGCGGCTCGTACAGGTCTCTGGCCTGCTCCATGAGGACGTCTTTTCCTACAATACCCATATCCGCCGCGCCGTACTCCACATAGGTGGGCACGTCCTGGGCCCTTAGTATCATGAACTTTAGCCCCTCGGCCTCGTTCTCGCAGGTGAGCATCCGGTTGTCGTTTAAGACCATGCTCATGTCGATGCCGGCCTCCTTGAAGAGGTCGACCGCCTCACTTAGTATCCTCCCCTTGGGAAGGGCGAATGTTATGCTCTCTTTACTCTTCTTCATCTTCCGAAACCCTCTTGATATTTGCCCCAAGAGCTGCGAGCTTCTTCTCTATATCTTCGTATCCCCTGTCAAGGTGGTATATCCTCGACACGCTTGTCCATCCGTCGGCAACGAGCCCGGCGAGTATCAGCGACGCGCTTGCCCTTAAGTCCGTTGCCATGAGGCGCGCTCCGCTTAGGCTCTTTACACCTTTTACTATTGCGCTCCTGCCGTCCACGGTAATATCGGCGCCCATGCGCTTAAGCTCCCCTATATGCATGAAGCGGTTTTCAAATACCGTCTCGACAATTACGCTAAGCCCCCCGGCAACGGCCATCATGCTCATCATCTGCGCCTGCATGTCGGTCGGGAAGCCCGGGTAGGCATGGGTCCTGATGTCTACACTCCTTATGGGATAGTCGCCAATGACCCGTACCCCGTCCTCTTCTTTGACTATCTGGGCCCCGCACTCGCGAAGCTTCAGGACCACCGTTTCCATAGATTTGATCGGGCAGTTCTTGATGAGAACGTTCCCCTTTGTCATCGCGCTCGCCACCATGAAGGTGCCGGCCTCGATCCTATCGGGGATGACCTTGAACTCCACGGCCTTTAGCTCTTTGACCCCTTCTATGCGGATGGTATCCGTTCCGGCGCCGGTAATTTTAGCGCCCATCTTATTTAGCATATCGGCGAGGCAGACTACCTCGGGCTCCATGGCGGCGTTTTCGAGTACGGTCGTGCCTTCGGCGTAGACGGCCGCCAGCATAAGGTTCTCGCTGCCGGTCACCGTTGGCGCGTCGAGGTAGATCTTTGCGCCCTTGAGCTTTTCGGCACTTACCAGTACATAGCCGTGTTCGATCTTGATATCGGCCCCCATCTTCTCTAGCCCTATGAGATGGAGGTTGATGGGGCGTGCCCCGATGGCGCACCCTCCGGGGAGCGAGACCCTCGCGCTCTTAAACCTTGCGAGCAAGGGACCAAGCACCAGTATGGAGGCGCGCATGGTCTTTACGAGTTCGTAAGGGGCACTAGGCTCTATCTCTCCTGAGGCCGTTAGCTCAACGGTGTGGCCGTCCTCTTTGGTCTCTGTCTTTACGCCCATATGGTTTAAGAGAGTAAGGAGCGTATCGATATCCCTGAGCCTCGGGACGTTGGTTAAGCGCATAGTGCCGTCGACAAGGAGTGAGGCCGCCATGAGAGGCAGCGCCGCGTTCTTCGCGCCGCTTATCTCCACCTCTCCCACGAGGCGGCATCCGCCCTCTATCATTATCTTATCCATAATATCTCCGCGTTCACGTTATTTACACAGAGCCGATACGATCCTTACGCCGCAGAACCCTCGCTCGCCTTTAGGGCCTCGGTCTGAAAATAGGTAATGACGTTGTCTGTAAGCTCGGTGAGGTCGCCTTCCATGATCTCACTCAGTTTATGGAGCGTAAGCCCGAGCCTGTGGTCTGTTACACGGTTTTGCGGGAAGCTGTAGGTCCTTATCTTCTCGCTCCTGTCGCCTGAACCGATCTGGCTTTTGCGTTCCCTGGCGATCTCTTGCTGCTGGGCCTGCATCTCTTTGTCCAAGAGCCTTGAGAGCAGAATCTTCATCGCTTTCTGGCGGTTCTTGTGCTGGCTCTTCTCATCCTGACAGCTCACGGCTATGCCTGTGGGGATGTGGGTTATCCTGACGGCGGTCTCAAGCTTGTTTACGCTTTGCCCGCCGTGGCCGCCGGCCCTGAAGGTGTCGATACGAAGTTCGTCCGGTTTGATATCCACTTCAACCTCTTCGGCCTCGGGCATGACAGAGACGGTAACCGTTGAGGTATGCCTCCTGCCCGACGCCTCGGTCTCCGGCACCCTCTGCACCCTGTGGACGCCGCTCTCGTATTTAAGTCTGGAGTAGGCCCCTTTGCCGATTATCATAGCTATTATTTCTTTAAAGCCGCTTACCCCGGTGGGGTTTGAGCTCATCATCTCTACTTTCCAGCCCTGGCTCTCGGCGTATCTCGAATACATCCTGAAGAGCTCGGCGCAAAAGAGGGTGGACTCGTCGCCTCCGACGCCTGCGCGGATCTCGATGAGCAGGTTCTTCTCATCGTTCGGGTCGTCCGGCAAGAGCAGTATTTTTATCTTCTTTGTGACGTCCTCCTGCTCTTTAAGCAGGCCGGGCAGTTCCTCTTTGGCGATAGACTTAAGTTCGTCGTCGCTCCCGTCGAGTATCTGGCGGTTCTCCGCGAGCGACTCCTCTACGCCCTTTAGTTCATTGAAGGCCTCTATTATAGGGGCGAGCTTAGAGTTTTCTTTGGAATATTTCTGATAGAGATTTTGGTCGCTAATAACCGCAGGGTCGCTCAAAAGCCCGGAAAGCTCCTGATACCTCTTCTCTACCTCTTCAAGTCTTTTAATAAGCATGGGAATCTATAATATTTAAGGGACAGCCCTCTAAAGGTTTAGGAATTTTTCCCTGATCTCGCCCGGCTTGCCGCAGGTAAGTTCTCCTTCGCTGCAGACCCCCTTTACGCACGCGGGTCCCGATTTCTTGAATATTACGGGGGCCTTCTTTTGTGCCAGTTTTAACATCCTGGTCGCCATATCGCGTATCTCCCACTGCGCCCTCTCGCAACACCTGATCTTAAAAAAGTGTATCAGCTCTCTGGCGTTCATGGTGATGATGATCTTGGTACATGCCGCGTTGGGCAGGAGAAAGCGCGCGTCCTCGGCGGCTATCCCCTCGTTTAGGAGATCAGAATAGAGGGCGTAGATATCGGCGACCATGCCGGTGAAACGCTCTTTTGCCCCGGCCCTCTCCTCTATGCTCGGGGGGATGACGTATTCGTTATTTTTGTCGAAAGAGACGTAACGCTGGCTCTGTTGGGAATAAGAAGCGAGCCTGTGGCGCACCAGCTGATGGCTCGTAGCCCTGGAGATCCCGTCGACACCGAAGGTGAAGTTCGCGTGCTCAAGCACGGAGAGATGGCCCATATCGAGTATCTTGGTGAGGAACTTATCAAATGAGAGATCTTTGACCTTTTCCTCAAGCTCTGCGACGCTGCAGCCCGAATAGCAGAGTTTTGCCGCGAGGACAACGGTCTTTTCAGGTTCAGGAGTGTTGGTTAGGAGAGTAACTTTCAAGGGAGAAATCCCGGTTAAGCATCTTTTTTTCCATACTTGCGTCTGAACTTCTCTATCCTGCCGGCCGTATCTACAAGTCTCTGCTTGCCCGTGTAGAAGGGGTGGCAGCTAGAGCATATTTCGACCGATATCTGATCTCTGGTGGAACGCGTCGTCGCCTCTGCTCCGCAAGAGCAGTG
>CBDVCO010000130.1:0-3730 GCA_965372515.1 uncultured bacterium
AGACCGACAAGAGAAGCGATATCAGAGGAAAATGTTATCTCAACAAAAACCTTATGATAATCACCCTTATCTTCGGATTTAAGCGTCTTAACACGCTTTATCTGCACCTTCCTCTTCTTAGCCGTCTTCTCGATTATATTCTGCAATCTTACCGAGGCAAGCGTTGGTGTTTCACCATCAAGGAGTGTGCCCTCCACCCCCTTGAACCTTTCTTGCAACGAGTCGAGTTCCCTGACCGCCTCCCCCCTTTCAGCGATAACCTTCTTATATCTCTCCAGTAAAATTTCTTTACCTTCAATCATATCCTTAATCTCTGCCTTCTTGTCGATCAAGGGCGACGCTATGAGCATTAACGATATAATAACCGAGATAAGCGCCCCCATAAGAACTACCTTCTTTTCTCTCTTATTAAACCTATGTAAAATATTTAAGACCTTAAGCCTCTTAAGCCCCTGCAAGGTATTTAAGATCTCAAGCTTCTTAAGCCTCTGCATGATCTTTAAAATCTCAAGCCTCACGAGCGGACCTCCCGTAAAGCTTTTATCTTAAACCGGTCAAGGCTTTCTCCGCTCTGCGGACCAGTGGCGGCCTGTCTCCCTCTGAGGAAGGTCCTTGATCCAGACCCGCCCATAGAATTAACGGCAGTTTGCCTGGAAACCCTTGTAACCGGGGCCGCGAACTCCACCCCTGTAAAGAAGGAGGAGGACTCTATCTTAGGAATAAGAGAAGATGCGGAAGCGGCATAGCCGGAGATCTCGACCTTACCGTTCTTATAAACGAAATTCGTAAGCCATGCATCTTCAGGCATAACGGTTGTAAGCTCTTTCAAGAGATCAAGCAACGTGCCCTCTCCGCTCCCTGCAGCCCCTAGCTGTTTAAGACCGCTTTTTATTTCCATTGTCTCACCCATTAAAACCTCAACACGCCTGACATCGGGAGACAGTAAAGCCATCTCATTTTCTAGCCTCTTTAGCTTGATATATCCGGACAAGAGCGGAATAAGCAGAACCGCTAAAGCGACGACAGCCACAGCGGCAACAAGCTGTACTGCCCTGGAGTAGAACACCTTTCCTGACTTGACATTCTCATCAGGCGGCATAAAATCAAGCGGCGGCACGCATTCTTCCAGACCCCTTAGAGCTAGTCCGAAAGAGACCCTATGGCTTTTCGGTCGAGGCCCAGCCGTACCTTCGTCTGAAGTCTCCGGTATGGGATCGATGGGCGATATCTCTACCCCAATTTCTGCACCCAGCTTCTCGGCGACAGACCCACCCTCGAAGCCAAAATCCCCGCCAAGAAGAACCCCGCTTAGACTTTCAACACTCCACCCCCTCGCCTTAAGGGCCCTCTTGATCTCAAGGCTCAGACCCTCTACCTCAAACGCATCGCCCAGTTCGAAGCTTCTAGAATAATAAAACTGGTCATCTTCGAGCATGATCAACTCACAAAAACCGCCATCTATATTTAATAGGAGTTCTCTACCTGGGCTCAACTCTCTTGCGTAAAGCAAGCCATTGGCCAGAGCCGTAGAGCTAAGCTCAACGGATTTTGGTGTTACCTCCAGGCTTCCAAGTAGCTCCAACGGCTCTTCGAATTTCTCTTTCGGAATGATTGCCAGGACGACACTTATAGTCCCCCTCTCCGCGTCGCGCCCGATAATCCTGAAATCGAAATACGCCTCTTCCCTGGAGTACGGGCTATAGCGGTCAAGCTCATAACCCAGAACTCCGGCAAGATTCTCTTCTGTGGGTAACGGAAGCTCCAGGCATGTGAGCGTTACTTCCCTCCTTGAAAGGGCCGCGTAGAGATCACTCTTCTTGCCGCCGTTATCACGAACAAAATCCTTGATCCTTTGTAATGTACTTTCTCTGTCACCCGGCACTTCAGGCATGGAGAGAGAGAGTGCGCCTTTTATAGTAATCCCCCTAAACGTACGGGTAACGGCCGTCAGGTCAACCCTGTCATTATCAAAGTAAATTCCAATGGAGGTGGCACTATTCATATGATATTTTCCCCATTGTCTCCTGATCCTTCCAATAAACAATCTTATGACGCGCCCCCTCCGATATCTTCACCACTGCCTTTATCGAATACCTCACAGGACTCCCTTCAAGCCCGCCCGTTGCCTCGACGGTATAGAACCCATCGGAGGTAAAAGCAATACTCTTGCCGATGTCAGGGGCAAGTCTTACTCCCAACGCCGTAAGGTCGTTTACACTCGCAAAATCCCTCTTCTTTCGGGCCTCGATAATCCTTTCAGCGCTCTCCTCATCAACGCCGGGAATACTTAAAAGCACTTCAAAAGGCGCCGTATTCACATTTACTCTTGCCTTACCTGTAAGTACCGTAAAGAGCGCTATCAGGCCGGCCTTCTCCTCAGGCTCTTCTTCGGGATCCAATCCAACAACCACTTCGCTCCCCCTACCGTAGAATAGCTCGGGTGTAACGCCCTTAACCCATAGTAGTTCTTCTATAATGGACATGGGACCGTCACTAGCTTCGTAGGGCTCTGAAAGCGAGCGGTAGTAATCGTCCTCAGCCCCGTTAAGACGATGAAAGTTATTCTCGTCGATCCAGTCTAGTATTGAGGCAACTATTATATTCCTATCGGTCTCCTTAATTTCCAAGCCAATCAACAATCTTTTAAGAAGCATGCTGTCGGCCTCATTCAAATCCACCTTGCCGCTCTCATCCGAGACCTTTATCTCGACAAACCCGTCATTGCCAATAGACATCCTGTTCAAGCTGCCATCCCACACCCATCTCTCTTCATTAGCGGCCCCTTTATTTCTGCGGTCATTGGTATTGCGCGACAGGAGTTCTTCTATCGCAATATTTACCCCACTCCTTGCCAGGAAGTATGCCTGGCTTTCATCCTTATAATTCGCCACACCCCTGGCCTCAACACGAATAATAGAGATAAAACCACCAGCCATTACGGTCAATAGCACGGTAACCCATAGAACGATTACCAGCGCCACCCCCCTCTGATTGTCAAGAATAAACATGTTTATCTATTACCCCGCCAACTGCATTTTAGGTGCGCGGTTTGGTTCGGCAAATATCAATATAACCGTCTCGCGCCTCTCCTCACTCTCTCCATTGCTTAAAACAAGCGTAAGCCTTACTCTTTCCGGAAGCTTGCCGTATTCTCCCTTGAACTCCGAAGCCCACTCTCCATCCGCAAAGTAACCCCAGGTAACTTCTTCCAGGCCGGCGAGCACCGTAAAATTATCATCCCTATCTCCAATATCAGGGGGTTTGTCCGTATAATAGGGCCTCTGGATGACCTTAAGGGTCTTAAGCCCTCCGGACTTAGCCTCCTCCAGATAGTATCCGACATAAAACAGGCCCGGCCTCCTCTCAAATCCCATTGGCAGGGCAGTGACGAAAAAAATCTCTTCCCGGCTGCCGTTGAAAGCGCTATCGCTCTTCTTCTTTATCTCAACCGGGAATGCAGAGCTAAGCTGCTTCGAGATGACGTCGATTGCCGTTCGCAAACGAAGCTCGACCTCAACCACCTCGCTGCCACGCTCCCACGACCTCTGCCCAAGCCAGAACGCCTCAACCACCACCGTGATGACCACAGCGAGTATACTCATTGAGACAAGAAGCTCTAACAGGGTAAAACCTTTCTCATTATTTAACTTAACCTGACGCATATCACCCCGCCTGCGAAAGCCCGTAGAGAGAGACCTCCTTGAACCTCGCCCCCTCTTTCCATCGAACC
>CBDVCO010000131.1:0-3616 GCA_965372515.1 uncultured bacterium
TGATAAGGTCTCGATCATCGAGTGCAGGCCTCTTAGCAAGGACAAGAACTGGAGAATTAAAGAGGTTCTGGAGAGGGCGAAATGATCCAGCTTAATACCAAATTGAAGGTCGCCGACAATTCCGGGGCCAAGCGGGTGTCGTGTATCAGGGTGGTCGGTGCGTCTAACAAGAAGATAGGGCGCATAGGGGACGTTATCGTCGCCAATATCAAAGAGGCCATCCACGACGGCAAGGTCAAGAAGGGCGAAGTCGTAAGGGCTGTAATTGTACGCACCGTGAAAGAGACCAAGCGCAAGGACGGCTCGAGCATAAAGTTCGACGAGAACTCGGTCGTCATCATAAATAAGGATAACGAACCTATCGGGACGAGGATATTCGGTCCTGTGGCAAGAGAGCTTAGGGCTAAGAAGTTCATGAAGATTGTATCGCTTGCCCCTGAGGTTCTATAAAAACTTTTAGGAAATATTGACAATGGCTAAGATGGCTAAGAAAATTTGTAAGATCAGGAAAGACGACATTGTGATGGTCGTTGCGGGAAAAGAGAAGGGCAAGAGCGCCAAGGTTACTAATGTTAACGCGAAGCGCGGTACCGTGACGCTTGAAAAGCTCAATATAGTAAAGCGCCATACCAAGCCGGACGCCAATGTCGGTCAGGGCGGTATTATCGAAAAGGAAGCGCCTTTAAGGATTTCGAACGTGATGTATTTTTGTTCAAAATGTTCCGTTCCCGTCAAGGTCGGCAGAAAGCTTTTGGAAGACGGCACCAAGGTTCGTATATGCCGCAAATGTAAAGAGGTTTTAGATAAATGATCCCGAGACTTAAAGAGAGATATACTAGCGACGTAGTCCCGACCCTGATGAAGGACTTTCAGTACAAGAGCGTTATGCAGGTACCGAGGCTGGAGAAGATCGTCCTTAACATCGGTGTCGGCGAGGCGGTAAAGGAGATAAAGACGCTTGACGCCGCTGTAAGAGATCTCACGAAGATCAGCGGACAAAAACCCATAGTCACCAGGGCAAGAAAATCCATAGCCGTCTTTAAACTCAGGGAAGGCATGCCCATAGGTTGTAAGGTGACGCTGCGCGGAGTGAGGATGTACGAGTTTTTCGACCGCCTCGTTAATTTCTCCATACCGAGGATCAGGGATTTCAGGGGACTATCGGACAGGAGCTTCGACGGCAGGGGCAATTATACTTTCGGTATTACGGAGCAGATAATATTCCCTGAGATCGAGTACGATAAGATCGATAAGATCAGGGGAATGAATATCACTATCAACACCACGGCTTCAGTGGACGAGGAGGCCAAGGCGCTCCTCAGGCATATGGGTATGCCCTTCAGGGAATCATCGAGCAGTACTCAGGCGGAGGTTTAGATTTGGCAAAGAAGTCTCTTATAGCTAAGGCGAAGCGTACAAAGAAGTTTAAGGTCAGGGAGTATAACCGTTGTCCTATATGCGGGCGTTCCAAGGCCTACTACCGGAAGTTCGACATGTGCAGGATCTGTCTGCGTTCTATGGCGTTAAAGGGCGAGTTGCCCGGAGTAACCAAATCAAGCTGGTAAGTTTTTTTTAGGAGAGATTTAGATGTCAATGACAGACCCAATAGCGGATATGCTTACAAGGATAAGGAACGCGGCCCAGGCCGGCCACAAGGATTTGACCATCCCGGCCTCAGGTCTTAAAGAGCAGCTCGCGAGAGTCTTGAAGGAAGAGGGCTATATCACGGACTTTTCCATGATAAAGGACTCGAAGCAGGGGCTCTTGAAGGTTTCCCTTAAGTACGCGGAAGACGAAAAGAGCGTGATAACCAAGATCTCCCGCATAAGCAAACCCGGGCTCAGGCGCTATGTTGGAAAAGATGATATCCCGAAGGTCTTGAACGGGCTGGGTATTTCAATACTCTCAACCAGTTCCGGCATAATGACGGACAAAAGCGCACGCAAGCTCGGAGTCGGCGGCGAGCTTTTGTGTCTGGTCTACTAGGGGTAAGGCGATGTCAAGGATAGGCATACAACCGATCGATCTTCCAGACGGCGTCAAGGTCGATATTAAAGGCTCTGACCTGAGCGTAACAGGACCCAAGGGGAGCCTTAACTTGAAGCTTCGCGACGAGGTCTCCATAGAGGTCGACGGCTCAGTGCTTAAAGTCTCGAGGAAGAACGAAGAGAGAGAGTCCGTCGCACTTCACGGCCTTATGAGGAGTTTAGTGGCGAACATGGTCACAGGCGTGGTCGAGGGATTTGAAAAAAAACTTGAGATCATAGGGGTCGGATATCGAGCCGATGTTCAGGGCTCCGACCTTAATCTTTTGCTCGGCTATTCGCATCCGATAAAGTACTCGCTACCAGATGGTATCAGTGCCTCGGTTGACAAGCAGACGCTCATTAGCATAAGGGGCGCCGACAAGCAGCTGGTAGGCCAGGTTGCCGCCGACATAAGGGCTTTTCGCAAGCCCGAGCCCTATAAGGGAAAGGGTATCAGATACATGGATGAGCAGGTTAGAAGGAAGGCAGGAAAGGCCGGAAAGGCCGGGGAATAATATCATGAACAGGGTAATGAAAAAACACGCTGGCTGGCAGAAACGTAAGGCCAGGGTAAGAAAGAAGATACAGGCTTCTTCAAAAAGGCCGAGGCTTAATGTCTACAGGAGCAACAAGCATATCTACGCCCAATTGATAGACGATAAGAGCGGGACGACTATTATAAGCGCCTCTACCGTTATAAAGGATTTGAAGGGCAAGGTCGCAAAGGGCAAGAAGACAGAAGCCGCCAAGCTGGTCGGAGAGACCATAGGCAAGCTTGCCGCCAGTAAAGGGATAAAGGATGTTGTCTTCGACAGGAGCGGGTATCTCTTCCATGGAAGGGTGAAGTCTCTGGCCGAAGGCGCAAGGGGGGCCGGGCTTAATTTCTAGTCCCGGTTGGCAGTAATTACCAATTATTTGGGAGGTTTTTTTGGCCAGCATAAACGCAAACAATTTGGACCTGAAGGATAAGCTCATTTACCTTAACAGGGTCGCGAAGGTCGTTAAGGGCGGTAAACGTTTCAGCTTCAACTGTATCGTCGTCGTCGGCGACGGCGACGGCCATGTCGGCACGGGGCTTGGAAAGGCCAATGAGGTGCCCGAGGCGATACGTAAGGCGGTTGAACAGGCCAGGAAGAACCTTATAAAGGTTCCGCTTGTAGATGGAACAATACCCTACGCTGTGCTGGGACGCTATGGAGCGGGAAGGGTGATACTGAAACCTGCAAGCCCCGGTACCGGTATAATAGCCGGCGGTCCGGTAAGGTCGGTCGTCGAGTTTGTCGGGATTCACAACGTGCTCACAAAGAGCCTCGGTACCAATAACCCCCATAATGTCGTCAAGGCGACTATGGACGGTTTAAGACAACTAAGGAGCGCCGAGGAGATCGCAAGGCTTCGCGGCAAGGAAGTGGGAGACGTTATCTGATGGCTACGGATAAGACAGAAACAAAGGCAGAAACAAAGCCAGAGGCAAAAGCAAAGCCAGAGGCAAAGGCAGAAACAAAGCTAAAGGTAAAAGCAAAGGCAGAGACGAAGCCAAAGGCAGAGCCAAAGGCAAAAACAAAAGAGAGTTTTGTCACCGTCATTCT
>CBDVCO010000132.1:0-3557 GCA_965372515.1 uncultured bacterium
CCCTTCGCCATTGCCACACTACCTGAGAAAATGAGCAAAACCGCCGCAAACAAGACTATCTTCTTCATTTAAGACTCCTTTTGTTTTGAGATTAACTGAGCGCACCATCCCCGCGCTCATTGGTCCTTATCTTTATTGCCTCGGCTATCTCCGAGACGAATATCATGCCGTCGCCGCTGTGGCCGGTGAATGCCGCGTCCCTCAAGACATCGACAAGCCTCGCGAGATCAGCGTCACGGCATACCAGCTCGATCTTGGTTATATCGCTCACCGGCTCGCCGTATTCGATAGAGAGTTTTTCGTCCTCCGGCACTGTGGCCGTGCCGAGCGCCTTTACCTCTATGGCCGTAAAGCCCTGCACGCCCGCCCTCTCAAGAGCATACATGACCTCCTCGGCCTTCTCAACCCTTAAATACGCCTTTATCTCCTTCATGGTCTACTCCTCTTTTTGTTTATCATTTATGACATTATTCCTTAAGCCCCGCGCCCTTCCACAGTGCGTAGATGACCGGTATGACTATGAGAGTTAGCAGAGTCGTGGTGACCATGCCGCCTACCATCGGGGCGGCTATCCGCTTCATCACCGCGCTTCCGGTGCCGGTACCCCAGAGTATCGGCAGGAGCCCGCCTATTATGGCGCAGACCGTCATCATTATCGGCCTGATCCTGCGGCTCGCGCCCTCGGCTATGGCCTCATAGAGCTCCGCTCTGGTTGAGAGCTTCCCGTGCAGGAAACGTTTTTCATACTCCATATCGAGGTATATGAGCATTATGACCCCTATCTCGGCCGAGACCCCTGCTAGCGCGATAAAGCCCACGCCGACAGCGACGCTCATGTTGTAGCCGAGGATGTACATGAACCAGACCCCCCCGACCAGGGCGAACGGGAGCGAGAGCATGACGATGAGGCTCTCCATGACGCTTCGGAAATTAAAGAAGAGGAGCAGGAAGATGATGACTAGTGTCAGCGGAACGACGACCTTGAGCCTCTTTGCGGCGCGCTCCATATACTCGTACTGCCCGCTCCAGACGAGCGAATATCCCGGCGGCATCTCTATCTGCTCTGCGACCACGACCTTAGCCTGTTTGACATATGTGCCGACGTCAATGCCCTTGATATCGACATATATCCAGGCGTTGAGGCGCGCGTTCTCGCTCTTTATGCCGGGCGGGCCTTTACGTATCTTAATATCGGCTATCTGGGCAATCGGTATCTGCGCGCCGGTGGGCGTTGGGATGAGGATGCGCTTAAGTTTGCTGATGTCGTCCCTGAGTTCCCGGCCGTAACGGAGGTTGACGGGATAGCGCTCACGCCCCTCGACCGTCGTCGTGATGTTCATACCGCCGATGGCGGATTGTATCACGTCCTGCACGTCGCCTGTGGTGAGCCCGTAGCGGGCCGCCTCCCGCCTGTCTATCTCGAAGTCGATATAATTGCCTCCGACCACGCGCTCAGAGAAAGCGGAGAGCGTGCCGGGGATATCTCTAAGTATCGCCTCGACACGCTCGCCGAGCCTTTCAAGGACCGCAAGATCATCTCCCGCTATCTTTATCCCGACCGGGGTCTTGATGCCGGTCGAGAGCATATCGACGCGGGTCTTTATCGGCATGGTCCACGCGTTGGTAACGCCGGGAAAATTTACGGCGCGGTCGAGCTCTTCGATCAGCTTCTCGGTCGTCATGCCGTCACGCCACTCGCTCTTGTCTTTTAAAGTTATCGTCGTCTCGAGCATGGAGAGCGGCGCGGGGTCTGTGGCGGTCTCGGCCCTTCCGACCTTTCCGAATACGCGCTCGACCTCGGGGAAGCTCTTTATGATACGGTCGGTCTGCTGAAGGAGCTCCCTCGCCTTGGTGATGGATATTCCCGGCAGCGTCGTCGGCATATAGAGGAGGTCGCCCTCGTTCAAGGGCGGCATGAACTCGCCTCCGAGCCTCTTTAGCGGCAGGATCGTCGCAACGAGCACGAGGAGCGCTACTATTATCACGCCGACCTTGAACCTCAAGGCGAAGCTGACGACAGGGCCGTACAAATAGAGCAGGAAGCGGTTTACCGGGTTCCTCTTTTCGGGGAGAATCTTACCTCGAATAAGATAGCCCATGAGTATCGGCACTATGGTTACGGCAAGAATGGCCGAGGCCCCCATGGCGTAGGTCTTTGTAAAGGCGAGCGGACTGAAGAGCCTTCCCTCCTGCGCCTCAAGTGTGAAGACCGGCATGAAAGAAAAGGTGATAATCAGGAGCGAGAAGAAGAGCGCGGGCCCGACCTCCTTGGCCGAGTCCATCACCAATTGCCAGTGGTCCTTCCCGCCACCTTCTTCAACGTTATGCTCAATGTGCTTATGGGTGTTCTCTATCATCACGATAGCGCCGTCTATCATCGCGCCGATGGCGATGGCTATTCCACCGAGGCTCATGATATTCGCGTTAATGCCCTGGTAGCGCATGACGATAAAGGCCATGAGTATGCCGACAGGGAGCGTAAATATCGCGACGAGCGCGCTCCTGAAGTGCAGGAGGAAGATAATGCATATGAGGGCGACGACGATCGACTCTTCGATCAATTTTTCTTTCAGCGTATCTATCGCCCTCTCTATCAGGCCGGACCGGTCGTAGACCGGGACGATCTCCACGCCTTCGGGCAGCCCGCCTTTGAGATTCTCTATCCTGTGCTTTACATCCTCTATCACCTTTAAGGCGTTCTCGCCGTAGCGCATGATGACTATGCCGCCCGCCACCTCGCCCTCGCCGTCGAGTTCCGCGATGCCCCGGCGTAGCTCCGGCCCGATATGGACGTTTGCGATATCGCGTACGGTTATTGGCGTGCCTTTGCCATCGACGCCGATGACGACATTCTTAATATCCTCGATGGATTTTATATAGCCAAGCCCCCTGACCATGAATTCGGTCTCGGCCATCTCCACGAGACGGCCGCCCACGTCCCGGTTGCTCCTCTTGATCGCCATCTTTACTTTGTTTAGCGGAATGTTATAGGCGAGAAGTTTGTTAGGGTCGACCTCCACCTGGTACTGCTTAACGAATCCGCCGATGCTCGCCACCTCTGCGACGCCGGGCACGGTCTGGAGTTCGTATCTGAGGTACCAGTCCTGTATGGAGCGCAGATCGGAGAGGTCGTGTGCGCCGGTCCTGTCCACGAGGGCGTACTCGTATACCCAGCCGACACCTGTCGCGTCGGGGCCAAGTGTCGGGTTTACGCCTTCGGGGAGCCGGCCCTGGACAAAGTTCAGGTATTCAAGCACCCGGCTTCTCGCCCAGTAGATGTCGGTCCCGTCCTCGAAGATTATGTAGACGAAGGAAAAACCGAAGAAGGAATAACCGCGGACCACCTTGGCATACGGCACGCTCAGCATAGCCGTTGTGAGCGGGTAGGTGACCTGATCCTCGATCACCTGAGGGGCCTGGCCCGGAAATTTTGTGTAGATAATCACCTGGACGTCCGAGAGATCGGGTATCGCGTCGAGCGGGGTACTCTTTAACGCGAAGAGACCCGCCGCTATGACGAATATCGTAAAGAGGACTACGATGAACCTGTTATTTAT
>CBDVCO010000133.1:0-3551 GCA_965372515.1 uncultured bacterium
CTGGTGGTATGGTTTTGTATAGTAGGTAGTGACTTAACCTAACCCACAAGCAACCCTATGGTGACCAGTACCGGAGTCATAACAATGATGACCACATTAAGGCCCATGTAGGGTATCAATTTTTTTACATCGTCAGCGTATTGATAAACACCAACACAGGCAGGCACAGCAAGAATCACTGTCCCCAACCCGATGAGGCTGGTCCTCGGTAAATATTTGAAGTAGGCGCCCAGAATAATTGTCATATAGGCTAATAATAAAAAGACCCCATAGATCAGACTGCTGGCCCGCCTGCCAATGATTATCGGAAAATGTTTCCTGCCAACGCTTTTGTCTGCCTCAACGTCCGGGAATTGATTTAAGAGAAGCAGGTCGCTTACCAGGAAAAATGGTACCAGTGATGCGATGAATGCTGTCCATGAATACTCCCCGGTGAGAACAAAGTCTGTACCCATTACCATAAATGGCCCAAAACCTAATCCGGGGGCAACCAGACACAGAAACGGATGGCGAGCCAGCAGTGGGGTATAGGCAACTACAGTTAAAAGCCCGAGTATACCCAGGGGTAGAAGGAGTACTCCTCTGATCTGAAGGAAGTATAAACCTACCAGGCTTGCTATGGAGAGTGTGATCAACGCTGTGCGCAAGGCCTGACGTGCTAAGTGGGGTTGTGCCGGCAGAGTACCGCTACCACCGCTAAAGGGAGTGCGCACAGTTTTGAAATCCAGCCCGCTTCTAAAATCAAAATATTCATTGAAGGCATTTACACTAATGTGCGCGGAGACCGCACCGATAAGTGTCAAAATGAAATAATAGATATTTATCTCTCTCTCTGACCAGATAGCGGTCCCGAGCCCTAAAAAAACGCATGCAGGCGTGAGGATTAGGAATTGAAGGCGCATTGGGCCTAAGAATAACTTCAGTTTACTCATGGGGGAATTTAAACAGTATCGCTCCTGGACAGGCGTCGGCGTCTATCCATATTTTTAGTTGTGAGTTGTCGGGCATTCTTTTTTCCTGGCTACTTTTCTTTCATTGGATATCATCAGTAATATACATTATTTTTACTGAATTTAACAATTGCGGCCTCAAGATGCCATTCACCCTGCCTTTATCCCCTTCAACCCCCGTTTTTTACTGACTAACCCCCTATTTTTAGGATATAATATAGAATTAGGAGAAATCAGTCATGACGATTAGAGAGATACTAAAATACCCCGATCCGTTCCTCAAGACCAAGGCTCAAAAGGTCGAGGAGGTCGACGAAGAGATACGCGCGCTCATAGACGATATGTTCGAGACCATGTACGTGGGCAAAGGCATAGGGCTTGCCGCAGTGCAGATAGGTGTCGATAAGCGCGTTACAATTCTCGATATTCCCGGAGACCCGGAAGAGGGCATTGAAGGGCACAAGATGGCCCTCATAAATCCGGAGATCACCCTGTCCGAAGGGGAATTTAAGTTCGAAGAGGGTTGCCTAAGCGTGCCCGGAATAAATGCCTATGTAAAGCGCGCCTTTCATATAAAGCTAAAGGCGCTCGACCGGGACGGTAAGTCAATAGAGATAGACGCCGAAGATGTACTCTCGGTCGTCTTGCAGCACGAGATAGACCACCTCGACGGCGTACTCTTTATCGACAGACTTAGCAGGCTCAAACGAGATATCGTAAAGAGACGCTATAGGAAACTCCAGGAAGAAGATCAAAAAGTTGTTTGAATTGTATTGAGAGAACCTGCTCCAGAGATACTCCCTTAATACCATCAAAGCTGAGAGAATTTTTCCATGGCAAAACGCCCGATAGAAAAAGTAGTATTCATGGGTACGCCGGGCTTTGCTGTCCCGAGCTTGCAGGCCCTGATAGACGAGGCATACGAGATTCAACTCGTCGTCACACAGCCCAACAGGCCGAGCGGCAGGGGGCGCCATATCACCGAGCCGCCAATAAAGGAGCTTGCGTTAAAGCAGGGGCTTCAGGTCATCCAGCCCGAGCATATCCTCGACAAGGGTTTTAGCGGCAGGCTAAGCGTTTTAAATCCCGACGTGATAGTTGTGGTCGCCTACGGACGTATTCTCCCGGATAGCATCCTCCGGATACCGCGCTTTGGTTGTATAAATGTCCACGCCTCGGTTCTGCCCGCCTACAGGGGGGCAGCGCCCATTAACTGGGCTATAATAAATAACGAAAAGAGCTCCGGTGTTACGACCATGATGATGGACGCGGGGCTCGATACCGGGCCGGTACTCCAGACAAGAGAGATCGATATAGAGGAGGGAGAGACGGCCGGAGAGTTGACCGAAAGGCTTTCACATCTCGGCGGCGAACTCTTAAAAGAGACGCTCGTAAAGATCAACACCCTGGAGCCAAAAGAGCAGGATGATAATCTTACCTCATATGCCCGGCTCCTTAAAAAGGAGGACGGTCATATAGATTGGCATAAGGACGCGGGTGAGGTCGCCTCTCTCGTCAGGGGCGTGACTCCCTGGCCGGGCGCCTTTACGGGTTTTAAGGGCAAGAAGGTCAAGATACACCGGGGCGCGCCTTTTGAGGGTGCTCTTCAAGTGGGCGGTATCGACCATAAAATAGACGCTTCAGGGGTCGGTCCGGGCACAGTCGTCTCTGTCCGGGGGAGTAGGATTTTGGTTGCTTGCACCACGGGGATATATGATATAATTGAGCTTCAGATGGAGAATAAAAAGCGCATGAACGCCCCGGATTTCCTGCGCGGGGTGCGTATAAAAGAAGGGGATATGCTGGTTTGAGTATCGATATCGAAGACCGCTGGGATGGCTCATCCGAGAGCGTGGAGTATAAGCCGGGCAGGGGGATATTCCTCGTCCTCTTGACCGTATGCGCGTTGGTGATAGTGGCCGGGGGCTTCTTCTTCTGGTATGTGCCGACCGTCGGGCTCGGTGCGATACACCCGGTGCTGCCTTACGTACTCGGAGCGATTTTCGTTTCTCTCGGCATATTCGTCGTCGGTGGAGGAGCCGGGATATTCTATTCCATATTGACCGGGCGCGGTACTTTCCTGTCAGGCCCGTTCAGGTGGCTCCTCTTAAAGGTCTATATGCCGCTCATGCTCACGGCGGGAAAGCTCCTGCGTATTCCAAAGATAAAGATAGAGAGGGCCTTTCTGGATATCAATAACCAGATGGTGCTTGCCATGCGGGGGCGCCTTAACCCCGAGAGGCTCCTCATACTTATGCCGCACTGCATACAGTTCGAGGACTGTAAGATAAAGGTCACCAAAGAGGTGACCAACTGTGTTAGCTGCGGTAAGTGCGAGATAGCCGACCTTCTCTCTATTCAGGATGAGTTCGGTATAAACCTCTTCGTCTCAACCGGCGGGACAATCGCCAGAAGAAAGGTCGTAGAGCTGAAGCCGGACGTGGTTGTGGCCGTGGCCTGCGAAAGGGATCTGGTTAGCGGCGTTCAGGACGCCTTTCCGCTGCCTGTCTACGGCATTGTCAACAAGAGGCCCATGGGCTACTGTACCGAGACCGGCGTGGCCATAGAGGATGTGAAAGAGGCGGTTGGGCGTTTTCTCAA
>CBDVCO010000134.1:0-3498 GCA_965372515.1 uncultured bacterium
CTTACGGGCTGGGCAATTTTACCCAGTTTCAGGTCATGCTCGGCCATGATGTCGACGAATATTCTCTCTACTACCTCGACGTTCAGGTCCGAGATATTCTCTAACCTCGCTATCAGAGAGGCGAGGATATCGACCTTTTCAAGCGTCAGGAATTTTCCCGCCGCCTTTTCTTCATAGCTGAATTCGTCTACAAAGAAAAATAGCGCTCCATCGGCCATATCCTTTAAGGTCTCAGAGCGTTCTTTAAGTGTTTCGATAATGGCCTCAAGGTGGGTATTGGCCTCTGTTTCGATTCCAAGAACTTTTAGCTGGTCGATTAAAGGCTCTGTCAGGTCGGCGGCCGGAGTGCTCTTTATATACTGCTGATTGAGCCATTTTAGTTTATCCGGGTTGAATACGCCTGAGGATTTGCCGACATGGTCGAGCGTGAATTTTTCTATCAGTTCGTCTAATGAAAATATCTCCTGATCCCCGTGCGACCAGCCGAGCCTCGCGAGATAATTTACGAGCGCTCCGGGAAGGTAGCCCATCTCCTTGTAGGCAAGTACGCTTGAGGCCCCGTGGCGCTTTGAGAGCCGGGCCTTGTCCGGGCCGAGTATCATCGGCAGATGGGCGAACTCGGGTACCTCAAAACCGAGCGCCTTATAGATGAGTATCTGTTTCGGGGTATTGTTTATATGGTCGTCGCCCCGGATTACGTGGGTTAGTTTCATTAGAGCGTCGTCCACCACCACGCAGAGGTTATAGGTCGGGGTGTTGTCGCTCCTGAGGATTACCAGGTCCTCAATTTCTGCGTGGTCAAAGGCAATCGGCCCCTTGATGAGGTCTTTAAAGCTGGTCCTTCCCGGCTCGACCTTGAATCTTACGGCAAAAGGGCCTTCGGGTTCGGTGGTCAAAGTCCTGCACCTGCCGTCGTACTTGGGCGCGCGTCCCTCTTTCTGCGCGGCCTCGCGTCTCTCTTTTAGCTCATCCGGTGTGCACCAGCACTTGTAGGCATGGCCTTGCGCAAGGAGTTTCGCAGCCTCTTCTCTATATATATCGTAGCGCTCGCTCTGGAAGAACGGCCCTTCGTCCACGGTTAGCCCAAGCCACGCCATGCCGTCGAGTATTGCGGAGGTGGATTCTTCCGTGCTTCGCTCCTTGTCGGTATCCTCTACGCGAAGGATGAAGGTTCCGTTATGGTGGCGGGCGAAGAGCCAGTTAAAGAGCGCTGTTCTAACGCCCCCGATATGGAGGTAGCCGGTGGGGCTGGGGGCGAAGCGGGTGCGGACGGTCATCTTATCTCTCCTATAATTGCTCTTTTTCCCGATTAAAAATGGATTTTACAGTCGTTTTTCGAAGAGTGTCATTAGACTAGTTCTAGAGAAGAGTAGTAACATGAGAATGGAGATATTGAAAGGTTCTTTTAAGCAAAGCGGGCTTACCTGATGATTATTCCGGCGTAGCCGACGACGTTATTAAGGTCCCCGCTCGTCTTGCCGCTCGTCGAGTGCTCGGTCAGCTCGGCTTCCCTTGCGCCAAGGGTTTTAGCGGCCATAAGCGCTATGGTGGACGGTACTACGCCGCACATGGTGATATGCTCCGCGCTTGTAACGGCCAGAAGTCCTTCTGGGTCGAGATTGAGTACCTTTTCAATGGCCAGCTTGTCTTTTTTTTCGGTAACCTCTTCGGATTCAAAGTGGTTCATGTCCGAGCTTACGACTATCAAGACCTCCTCGTCGTAGTTTTCGAGTACTTCGGCGATTGCGGAGGCGATCTCGCTGCACTCCTTGATGTCGGCGCTCATTACGGTTATGGGGACAATGGTGGCTTTTGGGTTAAGTAGCTGTATGAACGGGAGTTGAACCTCAAGGGAATGTTCTTTTTCGTGGGCTGCTTCGTCATCGCTCAGGTTTGAGCTGGCGTCCAGGAGCTGGGCGGCGAGTCCTTCGTTAATCTCCAAGGTCCCAAGCGGGGTCTGCCACGCGCCATGGCACATGATGGAGGCGGGGGCGCCGAGACCTGTGTGGTTGGGGCCTATAAGCAGGATGTTAGCCGGTATCTCTACCCTTGAGTAGACCGAGCCCGCCACCCCGGCCGAGTATATATAGCCGGCATGCGGGACTATTATTGCGATGGCGTCTTCTTTTGTGTTGATGGTGAGATTTGAGATTACCGAACCCTCAAGCTCTTCAGGGTCTGAAGGGTAGAACTGTCCCGCTACATGGGCCGCTCTAATCATTATTAATCCTTGGTGGTTCTTGTGAAGTAAGTTATGTATTATTACTAGTATTGAATTATTAATCTAATAATATCAGATGCCGTAATGAATGTCCAGTATCTATGTGTTTCTCATGGAATTTTTGTTTTTTGCGCCTTTTGGGAGCGGCCCTCCATCTCGTAGCCATCTCCTTGGAATCTTTGTTGCTTTTAAGGTAGAAAATTTGTAAACTATAAAATTAATTTAGAGTGGCGTAAATAGCCGATTGCCAGCTCCTTTTCAAAGAGGGTCGACCAAGCGATGGCGCTTATTAAACCGTATAAAGGCATTATGCCGAAGATCCATGAGACGGTCTTCATGGTGGAGAACGCGGTTGTGATCGGCGATACTGAGATCGGCGAGTATTCGAGCCTCTGGTTCAATGCCGTCGTTCGTGGAGACGTTAACTACATCCGTATCGGCGAGAGGACGAATGTACAGGATAACTCAGTACTACACGTTACTCTTAAGACCTGCCCGCTTATAATCGGCGACGACGTTACAATAGGCCATAGCGCCACGCTCCACGGCTGTACTGTTGAAGACCGCTGCCTTATAGGTATGGGGGCGATAGTGCTCGATAATGCCGTGATAGGGGAGGGCTCCCTTGTTGCCGCCGGCACGCTCGTACCTGAGGGCATGCTCGTAGCGCCCGGAAGTCTCGTCATGGGACTGCCCGCAAAGGTGGTAAGGTTGCTTGATGAAAAAGAGGGCGAGAGGATAGCCCAAAGCGCCGTGAACTATATGGGCTATGCGCGCGATTATATGGAGGACAATAAGTAGATGTTCGATGAGCTTACTCTATTCGATCTGATTATTAAGGGCGGCTATACGATGGTCGTCCTTGTTATATTCTC
Source organism: uncultured bacterium (assembly GCA_965372515.1). Lineage (GTDB taxonomy): Bacteria > Desulfobacterota > GWC2-55-46 > GWC2-55-46 > JAJCZF01 > CBDVCO01. The sequence continues at coordinate 3,097 of CBDVCO010000134.1, forward strand.
CATAGCCTCTCTTGCGGTAATCCTTGGAAGGCTCTGGAGGTTCAGGGACTTTCGCGCGGAGTTAATGGGTTGTTATAAAGAATTGGGTGCAAAGGTCGCCGAAGATAGCGGCGACGGCAAGGGGCTTGAGGCCGCCCGCGCTTTTTGTGAAAGCGATAAGAGCGCTCTCGCCGATATTTTTTTATCGGGCTATCGTAAACGCTCACACGGTACAGATGAGATACTTAGAGCGATGGAGCTGAGCGCGAGGAGGTCGATCTCAAAGCTTGAGCGTTATGTCGGGGTGCTCGGCACCATAGGGAGTACGGCGCCCTTTGTCGGGTTATTTGGAACGGTGCTCGGTATTATGAGGGCCTTTAGCGATCTGGCCCGGGCCGAGGGCGCGGGCCCCTCTGTCGTCGC
>CBDVCO010000135.1:0-3432 GCA_965372515.1 uncultured bacterium
CATTTGTCCTCTCTTTTTCCGTCCCCTTTGCCATAGCTAAAATCTACCAGAGATGCCTGAAACAATCAACATCGATTGATTACGCCTCGCTCTTGTGTAATAATATTGGCCATGAAGAGGCTACTGCTCATAGCGCTCATGCTTTCTCTCCCGCTTGTTGCCTGCGGCAAAGAAGAGCCCGACCCTAACCTAAAACCCGCCAAGAAGTCCGTCGAGATCGTCGAGGATTATATCGATACGGTCCTTACCGCCCCCGGCAAGGCCAGAGACGCGGGGGCCCTGGTCGAAGAGCAGCAGAACAGGACCGAAGATATGCTAAAAGATCTGGACGAATGAAGAAGACCACCCCCCCCACCCCAGCACCAGAGACACCCACCACAAATAGCGTAGAGAGCAAAAAGGACACCCTAACCGAACTCACGGATATCATGGAGCGCCTTAGAGGGCCTGAGGGCTGTCCCTGGGACAAAGAACAGGGCTTTGCTACACTCGTCCCCTACGTCATTGAGGAGGCCTACGAGGTGGTCGGGGCCATAGATTCGGGAGACAAGGAAGACCTCAAGGAGGAGCTCGGGGACCTCCTCTTTCAGATCGTATTCCTCTCACGGCTCGCCGAGGAGGAGGGGAGTTTCGACATGGGCGGCGTTATAGCCTGCTCAGTCGAAAAGATGGTCCGCCGCCACCCGCACGTATTCGAGGACGCTATTTGCGAGAGCTCAGATGACGTGCTGAAAAACTGGGCAGCCATAAAAGAAGAGGAGAAACTAAAGAAGAACAAGGGCCAAATTCAAGAGGAAGGCTATCTCTCCGGCGTTCCAAAGGGCTTCCCCGCCCTTATGCACGCCCACAAGGTAAGCAAAAAGGCCGCCAAGGTGGGCTTTGACTGGGAATCTATAGACGAGGTACTTAAGAAGGTGGACGAAGAGCTTGCCGAATTCCGCGATGCCCTTAAAAACAGGGAAAAAGCCGATATTGAGGAGGAACTCGGCGATCTCCTCTTCGCCGTGACCAATGTCGCCAGGTTTACCCAGGTCGACCCCGAAGACGCGCTGCGCAAAACAATAGGGAAATTCATCAACCGCTTTCATTTTGTAGAGAAGGAACTCGTCAAAAAGGGGGGCTCGCTTAAGGAAGCGAGCCTCGAAGAGATGGAAAAACTCTGGAATAGGGCCAAGGAAAGATCAAGAATATAAGCAAATACAAGCCTTTATAGCATTTCCCCCACACGCTGTTGATAACTTGTTTGTAAGCCTGTCAATGCAAACCCACTTAAAGCCGTCAGGTATAGGTTCCCCTTAGATTGCATAATTTTTAATCAGTGCTTTATACTTATAAAACAATAAGTTAGGATAAAATTCGTGCGTTATCATTTAGCGTCAATTACCTGAACGTCTTTTTAAAAGAAAATCCTTAATTAGCTCCATTTCCGGCGCTTTCATCAGGTAAGCGCTTAAAATATATAGCACACTCCCTAATATCACCAACCCTATTACCAGGGCAGATCTCCACCAAATATATAGCACCTGCAAGTCGATAGCCGATAAAACTGCCAGGAGAGCTATTGCCATGACAGCAGAAGCCCCTATGCTCTTAAGGGCGCTATTTGCTATCTTTGCGATGCCCACCTCTCCGGTACGTTTCCTGAGCATTACTATAAGGCCGATGAAGTTTACCCCGGCGCTTATCGATGTGGCGAGAGCGAGGCCTCCGTGCTTGAGCGGGCCGATAAGTATGAAGCACATAATGAGGTTGACAAAGAAGCTCACAAGGGCGATGACCACGGGGGTCTTTGTGTCCTTAAGTGAATAGAAGACGCTCACAAGCACCCTTGAGCCTGCCACCGGCACAAGCCCTATGGCGTAAAAGTAGAGGGCATAGGCCGTGCCCCTGGCGGCCTCAGCGCCAAACTCGCCGCGCTGAAAGAGTATCTCTATGATCGGGGTACTGAGTATGAGGAGCCCCACAAAGGCTGGTATGGTCAGAAAGTTTACAATGCGAAGCGCAAAGGAGAGCGAATCCCTGAAGCTCGTCCAGTCGCCACGTGTTACGTCTTGAGAGAGGCTCGGGAGCACGGCGGTGCCGATCGCCACGGCAAAGACCCCGAGAGGAAGCTCCATGAGCCTTGAGGCGTAGTAGAGATAGGATACACTTCCCTCTACGAGCGATGAGGCGAACCTCGTGGTTACGAAGATATTTAGCTGATAGACGCCGACGCCCAGGGCTGCGGGGCCCATTAGCAGGAAGAGCCGCTTGATGGCCGGGTCGTTAAATCTGAAATTCGGCACAGGCAGCATCCCCCTGCTCTTTAAAAAGGGCAGTTGAAGGATCAGTTGCAAAATGCCTCCGAGCAACACCCCTATGACAACGGCATATACCGGTACTTCGAGTACGGGCGCAAGTACCACCGCGCAGACTATGATGGAGATATTAAAGAGTACCGGGCTGAGCGCAGGTGCTGCGAAGTGCCTCAAGGTATTGAGCACCCCCATTGCCATGGCCACAAGGCCGATAAAGAGCATATAGGGAAAGACCATCCTCGTGAGCTTCACGGTCAGGGCGAACTTCTCCGGGTCATCTGCAAAGCCGGGGCTAAGGAGCATGACGAGGTAATCGGAGAAGTATATGCCAAGCCCCGTTATAACGAGGAGTATTAAAAAGAAGAGGGTGAAGACCTTGCCCACAAGCCTCGATATCTCAAGCTTGCTCCGTTTTTCGAGCTCTTCGGTGAATATCGGAATAAAGGCCGGGGTGAGCGCGCCTTCGCCCACGAGCCTCCTCAGGAAATTGGCTATCCTGAAGGCAACGAAGAAGGCGTCGGCCTGGAGACCGGCTCCGAGGAAATAGGCAATGACGGCGTCGCGCACATAACCAAAGACGCGGCTTAGCATAGTGGCGGAACCCACGATGGATGCCGCCCCCGCTATACCCGCCCGCTTTCCGTCCCTGCTATCCAACCCCTATAACACCCCTCTCATCCATAACCTCAAAACCCCTTGACAAAGACCTGCAAACATCATAATATAATCTACTTATTAATTGTACATGGAGGAAGTTAATTGGCAAACCATAAGTCAGCTCTCAAAAGGCACAGGCAGAGCGAAAAAAAGAGAATCAGGAATACCGCGGTCAAGTCGACCATAAAGACCTCTATCAAAGGCGTAAGAGAGTCTATCAAAGATGGTGACGCCAAAGAGGCCGCGATAAGGCTAAAGAAGGCCGGCTCCCAGTTGGACAAGGCCGTGACCAGGGGCGTGCTTCACAGGAATAACGCCTCAAGGAAAATTTCACGCCTCACTACGGCTGTAAACACCATCTCCGCAAAGTAACAGACGCTCAGAGGTTTCCACCTCTAACACCTTTACCATCTCAAACCGGGCCGTTTTTTTTAAAAACAACCGAGCCGCCGGGCCGTTCTCAAAGATATCCGGGCCG
>CBDVCO010000136.1:0-3375 GCA_965372515.1 uncultured bacterium
CAAAACGCTTTTGGTGCCAGCGCCAGGCGTGCTCCACGATGGTATCGATATCCGCGTAGGCCGCGCGCCAGCCGAGCTCCTGTCCTGCCTTAACAGAAGAGCCCACGAGAGAGGGCGGATCCCCCTGGCGCCTTGAGCCCTCCACAACCGGCACTTTGGTGCCCGTAACCCTCTCGGCGGCCTCTATGACCTCACTAACGGAATAGCCCCTTCCATTGCCGAGATTAAAAGCGGCCGACTTATTACCTTCCATGAGGTAGGTTAGCGCCCTTATGTGCGCATCGGCCAGGTCCATTACGTGGATGTAGTCTCTAATACAGGTGCCGTCCGGGGTGTCGTAGTCTGTACCGAAGACCGTAATCTCAGGCCTGATACCCGCCGCCGCATCGAGCACCAACGGTATAAGATGGGTCTCGGGGGTGTGGTCCTCGCCCACTTCACCGCCCGGATCGGCGCCGGCGGCATTGAAATACCGAAGGCTTACACTCTTTATACCATAGGCAACGTCAAAATCGCGGAGCATACGCTCGATCATGAGCTTGGTCTCCCCGTAGGGGTTTATGGGGTTTTGCGGATGCTCCTCGCTTATAGGCACGCCCTCGGGTATGCCGTAGGTCGCGCAGGTGGATGAAAAGACGAAATTCTTGACATCAAAAGCCCTTAGCGCGTCAAGGAGGTTTAATGTACCCCCGACATTATTGTGATAGTACTTAGAAGGGTCCTCCACCGATTCGCCGACAAGGGCATAGGCGGCAAAGTGCATAACCGCCTCGGGGCGATACTTCTTAAAGAGCGCCGATAGAACTTCGGGGGAGCCTAGATCGCCCTCGACAAATTCGCCCCATCTTACGAACTCCCTGTGCCCGTACTCAAGGTTGTCGAATACGACAACGCTGTACCCATTTTCAGAGAGGGCCTTGCACGCATGTGCCCCTATATATCCTGCTCCTCCCGTTACGAGGATAACCCCGGGGGTGGCCAGGCTATTCATCTAACAAGAGCCCTGTTAAGGTATATCTCTTTTAGAATCGACATAAGATTCATAGGTCCTTTTAATACCTTCTTGAAGGCTGGTCGCGGGCTCCCAGCCCATTGACTTAAGCTTGGAAATATCGAGTAGCTTTCTGGGCGTTCCATCCGGCTTCATTGTATCGTATCTTATTTGACCGTTAAAACCGACTATATCCTTAACAAGCTCGGCAAGCTCCTTTAGTTTTATCTCTTTTCCTGTTCCGACATTAACGATCTCGCCGACATCTGAGTAATCGAAATCGCTCATCAAGAATATAGAGGCGTCGGCAAGATCATCGACGTAGAGGAATTCCCTCATGGGCTCCCCGGTACCCCACACGGTTACCGCGTCCTTGGTTATCCCCTCACCTAGGAGATATTCGTCAATTTCGTGCTTATCAACAGGCGGCTTATCGAGGTCTGCTAAATCTCTCGCTATCTCATCATATAGCTCTTTACAAAGTAATTTGGCAAGATGAAACTTACGGATAAAGGCCGGGAGGACATGAGAGGTTTCGAGATCAAAGTTGTCGTTTGGGCCGTAAAGATTGGTCGGCATTGCCGAAATAAAGTTGGTCCCGTACTGCTCGTTGTAGTACCGGCAAAGCTTTATGGCCGCTATCTTCGCCATCGCATACGGCTCGTTTGTCGGCTCAAGGCTTCCCGTAAGGAGATCCTCCTCCTTCATGGGCTGTGGGGCAAACTTCGGGTAGATACACGATGAGCCGAGATTTAATAGCTTCTTCGCTCCATACTTATAAGAGGCCTCTATAACATTGGCGGCTATCATGATATTGTCATATATAAATTCGGCCTTATAGGTGCTGTTGGCGAGTATCCCCCCAACCGTCGCGGCCGCGAGAAAGACATATTGCGGCCGCTCATCGTCAAAAAAGGCCTCTACATCGGCCTGCCTTCTAAGATCGAGCTCCCCACTTGTCCTCGTTACAATATTTCCGTAGCCGTCTTTTCTGAGTTTCTCCAGAATAGCCGAACCGACCAGTCCCCTGTGACCCGCCACGAAAATCTTTTCGTCTTTTTTCATTGGAATTCTCAAACCGGAATTTATTGAAGCCTCTACTTATGCCACTTGCTCTTGGCAACCTCATGGCCCGCTTCCGAGAGCGTCTTTTCCTGCCGGGCCAGCTCCAAATCGCTTTCCAACATGAGATCTATAAGTGCGTCGAACTTAACTTTTGGTTCCCATCCAAGCTTCTCCCTTGCCTTGGTCGCGTCTCCAAGGAGACTGTCAACCTCAGCGGGCCTGAAATATCTGGGGTCTATCTCCACGTACTTGTTCCAATCGAGGTCCAACTTACCAAAGACCCCCTCGACAAACTCCTTTACAGAGTGGGTCTCTCCGGTGGCGAGCACATAATCCTCGGGCTCGTCCTGTTGAAGCATAAGCCACATGCCCTCGACATAGTCCCCAGCAAAACCCCAATCCCTCCTTGCATCAAGATTTCCAAGGTAGAGCTTGTCCTGAAGGCCGAGCTTTATGCGCGTCGCGGCGCGTGTGATCTTCCTTGTTACGAAGGTCTCTCCTCGGCGCGGCGATTCATGGTTAAAGAGTATCCCGTTCGTAGCGTATATTCCATAGGCCTCACGGTAGTTGAGCGTCTGCCAGTATGAAAAGACCTTGGCGCAGGCATATGGGCTCCTGGGATAGAAAGGTGTGCTCTCCGTCTGGGGCGATTCAAGTGCCTTTCCGAACATCTCCGAAGAACCGGCTTGATAGAATCTCACCTGCTTATCTCTCGTAACCTGAAAATCCCTTATAGCCTCCAGCAGGCGGAGCGTGCCGAGCGCGTCTACGTCCACGGTATATTCCGGCTCATCAAAGGAGACCTTTACGTGGGATTGAGCGCCGAGGTTATAGATCTCGTCTGGCTCCACGTGCTCTATAACCCTTCGCAAGTTGGTAGCATCGAGGAGATTTCCATAATGCAGAAAAAGTTTTACTTCCTCTTCGTGCGGGTCCTTATAGAGATGGTCTATGCGGTCCGTGTTAAATGTGCTCGAACGGCGCACTATTCCGTGAACCTCATAGCCCCTTGAGAGCAAAAGCTCAGCCAGGTAAGAACCGTCCTGCCCGGTTATTCCGCTTAACAATGCGATCTTCTTTGACATAACTAGCTCTTTCTTCTTTCTCTTCGGATGGAGGGAGACGGAACCGAACAAAAAATCTTCATCCACGCCGGCCTAGAAAGAAATAAACCCTTTCTCTTCAAGGTAGTTGAGAATCTGATTCGTACTCTCCTCAACACTGGCTTTGTCCGTCCTTAAATGGATCTCCGGATTAAGCGGATGCTCATACGGGTCTGATATGCCTGTAAACTGCTTTATCTCGCCGCTGCGCGCCTT
>CBDVCO010000137.1:0-3364 GCA_965372515.1 uncultured bacterium
CCACCCCTCCTTCTGCCTCGCCTCGATCTCCTCTCACGCCTTGGCCGCTCCTCGCCGCCCGGCCTGGCTTCACCCTGCGCCCTGATTTCCTCCTTAGGCCCATTGCCCTGTTTCGCCGTGACCTCTTCCCCGGCCCTTCTCTCCTCTCTCTTCCTTCTCTCTTCCTCTGGCTTGCTCTTCTCACGAGGCCCTTTATGAGCTTCTACTGAGCCGCAGCACCCCCCGCCACCCTCGCCGCGCCTGACGCCCGCTTTACCCTTGCCACCCTTTTGATAAGTTCGGTACTCGTAGCTCAGGCAACACATCAGGCGCCCGCAGAGTCCCGATATCTTCGTAGGATTCAAGGCCAGGTTCTGCTCCTTGGCCATCTTTACTGTCACCGGGGCGAAGTTGGAGAGAAAATTAGTGCAGCACAACTCCCTGCCGCACGGCCCTATGCCCCCTACGATCTTGGCCTCGTCCCTGACTCCGATCTGGCGCATCTCGATACGCGTATGAAAGAGAGAGGCCAGGTCCTTTACCAGCACCCTGAAGTCGATCCTTCCATCGCTTGTAAAATAGAATATAGCCTTGCTCGAATCAAAAAGATACTCGACGCGAATGAGCTTCATCTCAAGGTTAGCGCCCTTTATCTTCTCCTTGCAGATCCTGTAGGCCTCATCCTCGCGCTCATGATTGAACTGCTGCCTATCCATATCGACCTGATCGGCCTTGCGTATTACCTTCTTCAACTTATAAGAGAGGCTCTTTTCGTCCTTTTCCACGGGCTCACCGGCAACTATGCCCATACCGAGACCGCGGTCCACCTCTACTATGACCCTGTCTCCCGGGTGGATGTCCTGCCCGTTAGCATTAAAGTCGTAGAGCTTGCATGCCTTTCTAAATCTAATTCCTACTACCCTTGCCATTACTGGACCCCTCTGTCACTATCTGCCATTTCCATTAGCATCGCCTCAATGGCAAGCTGCTTATTGGCGTTCCTCGGAGGCATCATATCACGCTTTGCCCTGTCCACTGCGGTAAAAACCCTGTCAAGCTCTTCAAAACCAGGACCGATATCCCCTTGCCTGGCGCCCTCCATCTTATTGATAACGAGCTCAGGGGCTCCCTCACCGGCGACCACCAGATCCCTTATCGAGCTCTTAAGTATCTCAAGCGTTATGAAGAGCGAGTCGTCCTTGGAAAGCTCGGCGGCGCTCTTAAGCATTGAGAGCGTATCCATGGAATTATCCAGGAATGAAGAGAGTATAACACCTGCGACACCCGGGCCGCTGCCCAGGCTTTCATGCACGCCGCTCCTTAACGCGTCGAGCGCCCTGCTGATAGAGCCTATTGAAAAAGAGGCGAGGCATTGCGCATCCTCTTTAGATAGAGAACCCTCTTCGTCCATATCCATAAGAAGGCCGACGATCGTCTCTGTTGGGAGAGGAGAGAAATTGATCCTCTGGCACCTTGATATTATAGTCGGAAGAAGCATAGAGGGTCTGGAACTCAACAAAACGATGACAGTGCCGGGCGTAGGCTCCTCAAGTGTCTTCAAAAAGGCGTTCGCCGCGGGCTTTTGCATGGTGTCGGCCCCTTCCACCACTATGAGCCTCGTCTCACCATCCGTCTTATACCTCGCCGCCCTTTGAAGCTCCCTTATCCGCTCGATCTTTAGATAGCCACCCTCCGGCTCGATCTCGATATAATTAAGGTTACCCGCGTAGTCAAAGCCCTTGCACGAAGGACAAGCCCCGCATGAATCTCCGTCCTCCAAAATACTCTCGCAGTTGAGCGCGCGGCCAAGCTCCCTGGCCGCGCGCCTCTTGCCTATACCGTCGAGACCGGCGAAGAGATAGGCGTGGGCGACTCTGCCGCCCTTAACGGCGCGCTTTAGTATGGAGATCTCCCTGTCGTGCGAGAGAATGTCAGAAAAGGCCATGCCCTTATATCTCCCTAAAAAAACTTCTTACCGGCCGCCTCCGAGAGGAGCCCTTCCAGAAATCGTGCAAACTTTGGTATAGACATAAAAAACCCCTTTAGCGCCGCGTCAACAACTCATCTACGAGAGAGCGTATCTTAAGCTCCACCTTGTCGATAGCCTCGCTTGCATCGACGACCTTTATCCTTGCGGGCTCTAGCTCAGCAAGCTCAAGAAAACCCTGCCTAACGCGGTCATGAAACTCCTTTGATTCCCTCTCAAAACGATCCTCCCTTGCCAGACTCTCCCCCTCCATTCTCTTGTTCGCCCTCTCAAGGCCTTGTTCAACCGGACAGTCGAGCAAAACGGTCAGGTCCGGCGTAATCTCAAAAGAGGCCCGGGCATTTAACGTGTAAAGTGTGTCAAGGTCGAGCCCCCGGCCGTAGCCCTGATAACTGATAGTGGAGTCTGTAAAACGATCGCATATTATAATGACCTCATTCTCAAGCGCCGGAGCGATAACCTCGCTTACGAGCTCGGCCCTGCACGCCTCGTACAAGAAGAGCTCGGTCCACTGGCTCATGCCGTCGCCCTTCTTCGTAAGGAGGAGATCGCGAATACTCTCGCCAATGGGCGTAGAGCCGGGCTCCCTAATAAGGAGCACCTTACGGCCCTGCCCCTCCAGATAAGCCTTAAGAAGCCCTATCTGGGTACTCTTGCCGCACCCCTCGATACCTTCGAATGTTATGAAGAGACCCAATATAGACCCGCCTTAAGACATTAGAGTTTAACATTAAAATATTACAGTAAAGAGCACCTCTAAGCAAGCCCATTCCCCACACACGTGTGGTTCTATACCGCGCTACGAAGGGCCTGTAGAAGATAAAGAGAAGTACTTATGTAGATAATGGAGAAGTCGGGGAATTACGGAGGGCAAAAAAAAGCAGGGCGGGTTATCTCTAACCCGCCCTGCTGTTGTTATCTGTTCAACTTCTTTTCAAATTTGGAGCTTAGAAGTTAGTTGTAGCCATCAACCATGCCCAGTGACGAGACTCTGTCGCATTTGCATCAGCGTCTTCTTGCTGCTGGCCCGGCAGGTACAGAGAGTAACCGCCCTTTAAGGTAAGGGCCTTGTTGTACTTGTAGATCGCGGTAAAGTCGATCTCTGAACCGGTATCATCATCCTCACCAACAAAAGTTTCTTCTACATCGTTGAACTTCCAGTAGGCAGCGATCAGCTTCAGGTCCGGTGTAGCGTTGGCTGAGCCGTTTACGCTGAAGGCCTGGACATTGCTCATTTTACCAGCTATATCCATATTACCCAGGTGAGCGTGGTTCGTCGCCTGAATTACTTCGAACTGGCCTTGCTCACCCGCATCTCCAATATCGTCGCCGGTTGCGTATACGAACTCGCCGCCGATCCTGATGTCGTTAGCTCCGCCGAGGTTGTAACCGGCCCTT
>CBDVCO010000138.1:0-3267 GCA_965372515.1 uncultured bacterium
TAGCGATTCGCTAGAACTAAAACATACCCCACTAATTGCCGCAACGCAGTTGCCCCCCAGACCCCCTTCAAAGACTTTTAGTATTTACTTATTCAGGTTGCCCCCGCTGGGGGCGTCCTGAATAAATATCAAGAGTTTTTGGAGAGAGTTTGAGGCAACTGCGTTGCGGCAATATTTAACATTCCATCCAGGCTAAACGAATCATAATCCTACAAGCCTACCTCAAAATCGCCGTGCGCAGCACCCTTTTTATAAAAAGGTTCTCTCAATATAATCCGTCTCTCTGTAAAAAAAGGCGGCCCGCTAAAGCGGGCCGCCTTAAGTATTGGTTCGTCATCCTGGATGGGTAACGCGCCCTACATCATGTCCATACCGCCCATGCCGCCCATACCACCCATACCACCCATACCGCCCGGCATACCACCCATACCGCCGGCCTCTTCGTCCTTGGGCTTGTCCGCTACCATGGCCTCTGTGGTAATCATAAGCCCTGAGATGGAAGCGGCGTTCTGGAGCGCGATCCTTGAGACCTTTGTCGGATCTATGACGCCTGCCTTCACAAGGTCCTCGTAGACTTCGGTTGCGGCGTTAAAGCCATAGGCGCCCTTACCCTCTTTTACCTTGTTTACGACGATGGAACTCTCGGCTCCGGCGTTCGCGGCTATCTGACGAATCGGCTCCTCCAACGCCCTCTTTATGAGGTTAACACCGAACTGCTGGTCGCCTTCGAGCTTCAGCTTATCTAAGGCATCTATCGTCCTAAGATAGGCGACACCGCCTCCGGGGACGATACCCTCTTCACCGGCGGCCCTTGTAGCGTGGAGCGCGTCCTCGACCCTGGCCTTTTTTTCCTTCATCTCGATCTCGGTCGCAGCGCCTACATTTATTACCGCGACACCGCCGACGAGCTTGGCGAGCCTTTCCTGGAGCTTCTCTCTGTCATAATCCGAGGTCGTCTCTTCCATCTGGCCCCTGATCTGCGCGACGCGCGCATTAAGATCTTTCTTGGTTCCGGCGCCGTCTATTATAATGGTATTCTCCTTATCAACGATTATCCTCTTGGCGCTTCCGAGGTCTTCGATCTCGAGGCTCTCGAGCTTTACGCCGAGCTCCTCAGCGATCAACTTACCGCCTGTAAGTATGGCGATATCCTCTAGCATCGCCTTACGCCTGTCGCCGAAGCCCGGGGCCTTGACCGCGCAGACATGGAGCGTACCGCGTAGCTTATTTACAACGAGCGTGGCGAGAGCCTCGCCGTCGATATCCTCGGCTATTATGATAAAGGGCCTGCCGGTCTTTGCGATCTGCTCAAGCACTGGAAGTAAGTCCCTCATATTCGATATCTTCTTTTCATGTATCAGGATAAGTGCGTCTTCCTGAACGCACTCCATCCTCTCGGCGTCGGTCACGAAGTACGGAGAGAGGTAACCGCGGTCGAACTGCATACCTTCGACCACATCCAACTGGGTCTCCATGCCCTTTGCCTCTTCTACGGTAATAACGCCTTCCTTGCCGACCTTGTCCATTGCGTCGGCGATGATGTCGCCGATGGTCTCATCCGAGTTGGCGCTGATCGTACCGACCTGCGCTATCTCTTTTTTGTCCTTAACGGGTTTGCTTAGCCCAACTAGGGCATCAACCGCGGTCTCGACCGCCTTATCAATTCCCCTCTTAAGGTCCATGGGGTTGTGCCCCGCGGCCAGCAGCTTAGAACCCTCGCGGAATATCGCCTGCGCGAGTATCGTAGCGGTGGTGGTGCCGTCTCCGGCAACGTCGGAGGTCTTGCTGGCGACCTCTTTTACCATCTGCGCGCCCATATTCTCGAACTTATTCTCAAGCTCTATCTCCTTGGCCACGCTTACGCCGTCCTTGGTTATGGTCGGCGAGCCGAAGCTCTTATCAATGATTACGTTCCGCCCTTTAGGGCCAAGCGTTACCTTCACCGTATCGGCCAGTATATTTATGCCGGTCAAGATGGCATTCCTGGCGTTCTGGCTGAATAAAATCTCTTTTGCTGCCATTTTCTTATACCTCCTTCAAATATTAAGATCGTCTATGGATTTTGTAAGACTTTATGGCTGGATATCAAAGACTACTTCTCAATGACAGCCAGGATATCATCTTCCCTCATTATAAGCAGCTCTTCACCCTCTACCTTTACCTCGGTGCCTGAGTACTTGCTGAATAACACCCTGTCGCCTTTTTTTAGATCGACAGGTATAACCTTGCCGGTTTCATCAGGCTTGCCCGGTCCAACGGATATTACCTCCCCCTCGGCCTGCTGCTCCTTTGCCGAATCCGGGATAATTATACCCCCCTTTGTAGTCTCCTGCTCTTCGAGCCTCTTTAAGATGACCCTGTCGTGAAGCGGTCTTATCTTCATACCCTCTCTACCTCCTTGATTTAATTTCTTACTTATTATTAATGATCTTATCGACCTCAGGGCCGATCCGCACTTTGCCCCTTTATCCATCAGGAATAAGTAATATATGTACGCCCCTCTTCTTTGTCAAGGGTATTCTGGCACTCTTTTTTGGTGAGTGCCAGAAATTCTGGACAGAGCCGTTATGTTGGGCCTAACTGTCTGATTTATATTGCTATTTATCTCTTCCTGCCCAACTTCCATCCCTTCTAAAGAGCCCAAATCCCTTTGAATCCTTTTTGAACCCTTAAAGGAGCTGGAAAAACCGATTGATTTTTGGTAATCTAAAAAGATATGCGCCTGGTTAAATAGACTAAATATACGCATAGGGTCTCTTTATTTATGAGCAAAACCAAGAACGCGAAAATACACAGAATAGAGCCCAGAAGAAAGGGCGCGGGGAATGAACTCTTTATCGAGGGGCTTCGGCAGAATAACCTTAAGAACCTCAGTTTCTCCATCCCCCACAACTCGATTACCGTTGTCGTCGGCCCGAGCGGGTCGGGCAAGTCATCTCTCGCCTTTGACACGCTATTCGCCGAAGGGCGCTGGCGCTTCATGGAGAGCCTCTCCACATATACGAGGCTCTTTCTTGAAAAGATGAACCGCCCCGAATTGGACAGCATTAGAAATATCCGCCCGGCAATTGCGATCGAGCAGAAAAACCCGGTCAGGAGCAGCCGCTCGACCGTGGCGACCTCCACCGAGATATACGACTACCTGAGAATCCTCTTTGCGAGGGCGGGTAGTACTCACTGCCCTAAGTGCCATGAACCTTTATGGGAAGCGACACCAGTAAAGATAGCCGACAGACTCCTCGCCGGGCACGCCGGGAAAAAGGCCGT
>CBDVCO010000139.1:0-3160 GCA_965372515.1 uncultured bacterium
TCACTCAAGGCAAGCGAGCTTGCCGAATGGATACTCGCCGACCATCTAAACGTAAGGCTGCAGATACAGCTCCACAAAGAGATCTGGGGCATTGACAAAAGGGGCGTATAAAGCCGGATGAAAACGCTGCTTCTAATAACGGTCTTTCTCTATGCCGTCTCCGTCATATTTATAAGCATCCATCACCTCAGGAAAAACTCTATCCGGATCGCTTCCCTGTCTAAAGCCCTCCTCTTCGCCGGCTTCATTGCCCATACAATAGCGCTCGCAATACGCACAATCGAGAGCGGCCACGCGCCAATGGCGAGCATCTTTGAAACCCTGCTCTTCTATAGCTGGACAGTTACACTCGTAAGTCTGATAGTAATAGTGCGCTACTCGGAGCGGCTAACCGAACTCGTCACGATCCCAATGGCGACACTCGCCCTGATCTTCTCATTCTTTAACGAGAGCACCAGCAAAGAGCTAACCCTGATACTACGCACCAGATGGTTTGAAACTCACGTTATAAGCTCCTTTGCCGCCTATGCGCTCTTTACACTTTCTTTTTCCTCCGCCATCTTCTATCTATATTTCAAAGCTAGAAGAAGAAGCGAAGAAGAGCTTAAAACCTTCCACAACATCACAAGCCGGGCGATAATGTGGGGCTTCCTCTTCTTCTCGGCCTCCATGTTCGCCGGCGCAATCTGGGGATACCTCGCCTGGGGGACCTACTGGATGTGGGAACCGAAGATCATCTGGTCCTTTATCGTCTGGTTCTTCTACGCCGGCGCAATGCACGCCTGCTATGTAAGGCAGTGGAGAGGGACCGGGCTCAATGTCGCGACTATCATCGGATTCTTCGTCGTGCTCTTTACCTACCTCGGCGTGGGACTGCTCATGAAAAGCAGCCATAACTTCTAGATAACATTATTGCAAAAAGATTATACCGGGGGAAACTTTTTTCAACTTGGTTCTCTCAATATGGTCTTTTCGCGATAATGTTATATAATGGGATATGGGACTTCTTATCGAGAGTGAGGATTTACGCGACAGGCGCTTTGTATTTGAGGACAGGGCCGAGGCCGGCCTTCGCCTCTCCGAAAGCCTCGCTCAATACAATGACACTGGCGCCATTGTTTTAGCCATCCCATCCGGCGGCGTGCCTGTCGCCGCGGTAATAGCAAAGGAGCTTGGGCTCTCTCTGGATCTCTTGCTTGTAAGGAAGGTCCAGATGCCCGGCAACCCGGAAGCGGGCATAGGCGCGGTAGGTCCCGAAGGAGAGGTCATCCTTAATACCGAACTCATAAGGCGGTTAATGATCTCAGGGGAGGCGGTGGAGCGCGAGACAGGGAAGGCCAAAAAGACCGTAAAGAAAAGAGAGAGGCTTTTCAGGGAGGGCCGCCCCTTTCCCTCTATCGAGGGAAAGACGGTTATAGTGGTTGACGACGGGCTTGCCTCCGGCTATACGATGCTTACAAGCATAGAGTTCCTGAGGAGACTAAACCCCGAGAGGATAATCGCCGCCGCACCTACCGCCCATGAAATGACCGTGGAAAAAGTCGTCGGGCAGGTCGATGAGTTCCATTGCCCCAATATAAGGGGGGGCTTCTCTTTTGCCGTGGCCGATGCCTATAAAGAGTGGTACGACCTCTCGGATGGAGAGGTCTTGGATATACTCAAGGAGTTTTGTTCAACGTAGATAAGCGCGGCCATGGAAGGGTCAGGGGAAGCTCCCGGCGATATACGGTCAAGCGACACTAGGCCAGGGCCGTATCGAGCTCCCTCTTGTGTTCCTCTTCCTGGATGAGGATATCCTCGAGTATGCGCCTAAGCCCGTACTCTTTCATTTCCTCGGCCTGCCCGATCCTCTTCTTGTACCTCCTGATGGCATTTTCCTCTCCGGCCAGGTCCAGCCTCAGCATCTCGACATTGTCACCGGAGACCTTTCTCTCTTTAACGTCGATTGTCGGTGTGCCGCCGAGGAAATCTATCTGATCGGAGATCATTTGCGCGTGCGCCAGTTCTTGCTGGGAGTGAATTACCAGTTCCTTCTGTATCGAATCGTATTTAGCCCCGCTTATAGCGGCCGCGTGCTGGACGTATTGAATGCAGGCTGCAAATTCCCATTCAAGATCCTCATTCAATAACCCAATGAGTTCTTCCTTTGTAATGGCCATGGTAATCTCCTCATCTAAGAGAAATTAGTTTTGATTCTTTGCCATGTGAATTATCAGAGAAGATAAAGAAGTACAATATCCTTTGAATATAAACCGTCAGCAGCAGTCGTTATGGTCTTTGGCGGGCGGGCCTGCGAGGTTCAGTCCGCAGTCCGGGCATTCGTCTGGGGTGCCCGTGAGTTCGGCGGCGCAGGCCGGGCATTGGCCAAGGCCGGTTCTCTCATCGCTCTCAACCTGTTCCGGGTGGAGTTTGTACCAGTGGTCTTCGGTGATCTTGATCGATTCTTTCATATTGGCCTTCGGCACGACTATGGCATACTCTGGGGCCTTTGCTTTACAGGACTTGTCGTTCTCCGCCTCCTCATCACCGGACTTTTGATATATCTCATATGGCATACGATTATCATTTAGTACGTTGCCCATATCCTCAAGGATTTCGAGCGGGGCCTCCATAAGCACCTCTATCGGCCCTTCGGGCCACTCTATGCCGCTATCTTCGTGGCTATGGTCGCTGGCATGGCCGCCCGATGCCTGACCCTCGCCGGGAAGCACAAGCTCCACCTCGCAGGACGAGCATGTTTCGGCGTGCGCAAAGTATTCGGCACTACACTGTGGACATATCTTTATATTGTCGTTCATAATAAATCCTTTCTTTTGCCCTCTCCTAAGAATCAGGAGAGGGCCAGAGGGTACATTAACTTATAACTCTGAAGGCGTTTTTTTTCAAGCCAAATTTTTTTATCCGCAAATAAACGGAGATCGAGCATAAAAGTTACCTTGATTTGAAGCGATTAAACGTGTTAAAAATAGAGTTCCGGAGAGGTGGCCGAGAGGCTGAAGGCAGCTGCCTGCTAAGCAGTTATAGGGGAGACTCTATCGAGGGTTCGAATCCCTCCCTCTCCGCCAGAATTAATAAACACAGAGCGCCCGTAGCTCAGCTGGACAGAGCGTCGGACTACGAATCCGTAGGTCGGGGGTTCGAATCCCTCCGGGCGCGCCAA
>CBDVCO010000140.1:0-3139 GCA_965372515.1 uncultured bacterium
GATATCGCCTCCTTGAGCCTGCTCTCCGAATCGATAAGGAAGTGCGCGCTGGTGACGATCTCCTCACCCTCGGTCAGGCCGTCCCTCACCTCGTAAAAACCTCCCGCCTCCACGCCAAGCGTAACCTCTCTCGGAGTGAACTTCCCCTCGCCGCGCGAAACGATAACCACACTCCTCTCGCCTGAGAGGAGCACGGCTTCGGTGGGGATCGCGATTGCCGCCTTCTCCATCTTCGAGATAAAGACTACATTGGCGAACATATCGGGCTTTAGCTTGCCCTCGGGATTGTCGAACTCAAGGCGCACCTTGACGGTCCTCGTCTTCGGTTCCATAAACGGATTTATAAAAGCGACCCTGCCCTTGAAAGTCTCCCCGGGATATGCCGCTAACGTCATCTCGGCCTCCTGGCCCTCCTTGACCCAGGCAAACTCGTATTCATAGAGATCGGCATAGACCCAGACCTTGGATAGGTCGGCGATCGTATATAGGTTTACCCCGGGCTTAACGAACATCCCCTCCTGGACCTTCTTATTGACTACTATCCCGCTCGCAGGGGAGTGAACGTGGATCGTCTTCTTGATCTGCCCGGTCTCTTCGAGTTCCCTTATCTGGTGGGCGGGGACGTCCCAAAGCTCAAGCCTCTTTTTTGAAAGCTCCAGCACGGACTCTCTGTCGCCAATCCCGGAAAGCGCGTCTTTAGCCACGGATGAGTCGGCATAACGTCTCGCCAGCAGATATTCCTCCTGCGTGGCAACGAGCTTCGGGCTGTAAATTTCGAGAAGGTAGTCGCCTTTTTTTACCTCCTGACCGGTAAAATCGACATAGAGCTTTTCGACCCAGCCCTCTATCTTGGTATTTACGTGATGGACGCGCTTCTCGTCGTAATCGACCCTGCCCGCGCTCCTGATGGTATTGGTAAGCCTCTTTTTAGAGACCTTCACGGTCCTTACACCTATGTTCTGCGTTGTCACCGGGTCTATCTTTACCGTGCCGGGCTCCATAACTTCCCCGTCGCCCTCATATACAGGTATAAGGTCCATGCCCATCGGGCTCTTACCCGGCTCATCGCGTATATAGGTCGGGTCCATCGGGGCCTGCCAGTATTTGATCTTCTTTTCGCTCCTGGCACTATCCTTTGCCCCCGGCACAGGAGCGGCATCTTTTGAACCCAAAAAGAGATAGGCCGCAACGCCTCCAATGGTTATTCCAATGAAAAGCAAGACCACATAGAGCACCGGCCCCGCGTTTTTTTCTCCTTTATTCATCTGATACCACCTCCTTAAGAACGAAGCCCGCCGTAAGCCTTTCAAGCCTGGCGCGGTCTTTCATATAGTTGGATGCTGCCCTATGATAGGCAAGGGTAAAATCAATTAACATAGAGCGGACCTCGAAGATATCCGCGATAGAACCCTTACCGTTCTTATACATGATCCTCGCCGTCTCGTTCAGCTTCCTGGCTTTTGGTATGAGCGAGTCGGAATAGAGTTTCAGGAGTTTATAGTTGCTCCTCATGTTGACGTAGGTTGATTTTACTTTTGCCTCTATCGAATTTAAGAGCGCCGCCTTCTCATGTTCGCTTTCAACACGCGCCAGCCTCGCCTCTTCTCGTGTAGCTCTGGTTTTTCCTATCCAGATCGGCAATGAAAGACCAACCGATACGGCGACGGCGTCCCTGCCCCCGTCGGCAAGACCTGCCATCTGAGGCTCGCCGATCTCAGTATACTTTACCCCCAGCATAAAGTTCGGTCTGCCCGTAAGGCTAGAGAGCTCCTCAGCTAAATACCCCTTATCCACCTTGAGCTTTGCGCCCTCAATAGCGTCACTACCCCTTGCGAGCATATAGAGTTCATCAAGCCCCTCAAGATCTTCCATCATTTCCACTTCAGGCTCTGCGAGCGGCCCGACCGGTTCATCAGGACCGCGGTTTAAAAGGGCGTTCAACCTGCCGGCCTCGGCCCTTCTAAGCTCCTCAAAGAGCACCAGGTCGTATTCGGCGTCCGCAAAGCGCGTCTCGGCGCTTACCACATCAGAGAACCCGGCAACCCCTACCGAGTAATCGTTCATCTCCGCCTTTGTAAAATGCTCAAAGACATCTATCTTTTCTCTAGCGAGCCTTGCCGCCATGTCCAGATAATATATCTCGTAATATGATCTCTTTATATCGAAGACCAGCTCTCTGGTAGCGCGCTCAAGGGTCGTCCTTGCGATCTCGGTTTCCTTATTCGCGATCTTACCCTTTAGCTTGAGCTTCCCCGGATAGGGAATCTTTTGTGAAAGCATAACAGAGCGCTTGTTAGGGCCAAGGCGCGTCTCGATCTCCTTGATCGGCTGCGTGTATGTGAGCATAGGGTCGTCAAGCGCTCGGACGCGCGAATACTTTTGCCCGGCGCCCTGCCATGCGGCCCTCTTCGCTCTGATTGACGGGTTATCCCTTATGCCGGCTTCTATAAGCACAGCTAGCGTAACGCGTGGGGTAACGTCGCTCCGCTCACTTTCATCTGCCGCGTTCGACGCGCCTGTAAAGGTCAAGATAACTATAAACGCAATTACCTGGGCACGCGCAAAGAGACGCAGATCTATAATAGATAATTTCATGATTCTTCTCCTGATAGAGCGGCGGACAAAAGAGTGCGCAGTCCAACCGCTCAAATTAAAAAGCTGGATGCTTTATTGGATCAGGAGACTATTTTGGGAGGATCGGGAATTATTGAAAGGACGATCGTCTTAAGATCAATCTTACCCTGGGAATGGATCTCATCGGAATGGATACAAAACGCCGGGGTAGAACCTTCGGGTATCTGAATCTGGCTCTGGCAGGGAACGCCCGAGCAGTCGTCGCAGTTTGCGGGGTTTGCACCGTGGTCGCTGGAGTGCCCGGAGGCTATCTCCTTTACATTTGCGCTACCGTGGTCATGAGAACCGCACGCCGCCTCCTCGGCCTCATCGTTCTGATTTGGCATCTCCATAGACGTACCGTGGCCAGTGGCAAAACCCTCGTGACCGCAGTGGGCCACGGCAACACCGGCGAAAGTGCCAAGGACAAAGAGGGTGAGGAAGAAGGTTACGATATGAACTTTATAAAGACGCATAAAAAAATTATAACAAAAAAGAATATGAATTGCACGTTTTTTTAGATCAC
>CBDVCO010000141.1:0-3131 GCA_965372515.1 uncultured bacterium
ATCGGTTGCGCCCTATCCCTATCCATTGCCAATACCGTAAGCGCGGCGTCGCGCGACAATGAACCCATAAAGCCGATCCCGCCATTGGAAGAATTTGACCCATCAAAAGTGATGCTCGGCAAAAAGCTATTCTTCGAGCCCAGGCTCTCCAAGTCCGGCTTTATCAGCTGTAATTCTTGCCACAACCTCTCGACCGGCGGGGCCGACAACCTGCCGAGCTCCATTGGGCACGGCTGGCAGCTTGGGCCTATAAACTCGCCGACCGTATTAAACTCCAGATATAACCTCGCCCAGTTCTGGGACGGCCGCGCCAAAGACCTTCGGGAACAGGCGGGCGGGCCGATAGCAAATCCCGGCGAGATGGCCTCCACCCACGATCTGGCCATAGAGGTACTCAAATCGATGCCGGAATACGTAAGCTACTTTAAAAAGGTATACGGAGACGATACGATCAACATAGAGCGCGTGACCGACTCGATCGCCACATTCGAAGAGACACTTACCACGCCCGGCTCAAGATTCGACAAGTGGCTACAGGGAGACGACAAGGCCATAACAAAGACGGAGCTTAAGGGCTATAAACTCTTCAAGAAGAAGGGGTGTATCGCCTGCCACAACGGGGTCGGCGTAGGCGGTGGCTCGTTCCAGAAGTTCGGCGCAATAAAGCCGTACGACAGGGATACCGAGACGCTGGGGAGGTTCAACGTAACCGGGGTGGAGGCAGACAGGTTTGTCTTCAAGGTCCCGACTCTTAGAAATATTGAACTAACGGCCCCGTACTTCCACGACGCGAGCACATGGGACCTGAGAGAGGCGGTAAGGACCATGGGCGAGTACCAGCTCGGCCTGAAGCTCTCGGAGGGTGAGATAGATAAGATCGTGGCCTTCTTAAAGACCCTTACCGGAGTTCAGCCCTATATAGCCTATCCCGTACTGCCTCCCTCGACCATTGATACGCCAAGGCCCGTGCGTTGATCGAAGCGCCAAATCAATAGGCAAAAAAAAGCACCGTCCCTCACTGAGAGACGGTGCTTTTTTAAAAACGGGCCAATTTTAGAAAGTAGCGCTTGCTTAAAAAGTGGCGCTTGCCTTTATTGTATAAGAGGGCACTTCAGCGACCTCGGCCTCGCCTGTGACGGCGAAGAAGAGGAGCTTTAGCTTTACGCCTCCAAAGAATTTTGTATGCGAAAGGCTCTCGCTGGAAAGCCCGGTAGCGGCAGACGGATCGCTACTTATCCATACCTGCCCAACGCCTGCGTACGGCGTGATGGTAGGAAACTTCTTACTTATTGAAACGTCAATGCTCTTGGTATTGAGATCCAACTCGTCTATGCCGGAGACCATAGTATAGGCACCCCTTACGGCAATTGCCGGCTTGGTAAGGCTGTCCTTAATTACGGTGTACTTCACAGAACCTCCGAAATAGCTGATGTCGCTACCCGGAACCATTGAGAAGACCCCGCCGACATCAATACCCACGACAGGTATTCCGATGATGGCGTGGAGCTTGGGCACCGGCACAAGGCTCGGTGCGCTTGGCGCGGCGATGGTCCAAAACGCAGAACCCTCGTCTATGTCCACAAAGGTCACCTCAATGCCGACGTCAATAGCGGGCTTTATGGTACCGCCCAGAGCGCCCGCCGGGTTTGTGGCCTTATAGGAAAAGGCCGAACCAAGCTCATTGGAGAGACTCTCGAACTCGCCCTGCGCCAAACCAAGCAGGCTGATGTCCATATTGCCCGCACTCGCGCCTGTAACCAAAAAGAGTGTGATAATAAACGCGCTTAAAAGCTTCTTCATCTACAACTCCTCTCTCTTGCGCGCCGAAACATTACGCACGGCACGATTAATAGAAAACTCCTGGCAAACTCCGGTGTCGAGTCAAGCGACACCAAATATGATACGGCAAATAAAAAAGAAATTCAACGATTTTAAAGGGTGCTATAGCATCTCAGGTGGGTTTTACAGACGATAAATTGAAACGATCAATCCTCGAAGAGCGTCAAGAACTCCCCATAGCCTTCGCCCTTAAGGTCGCCAGTGGCTACGAACCTCAAGGAGGCCGAGTTTATGCAGTAGCGAAGCCCCGTGGGCTCGGGGCCGTCGCCGAAGAGGTGCCCCAGGTGCGAGTCAGCGTGCGCGCTCCTTACCTCGGTCCTTGTTGTAAAGAAAGTGTTATCCTCGCGCTCGGTGATATTGTCCGGCACAAGCGGCTCATAAAAGCTCGGCCATCCGGTGCCGGACTTGAATTTGGTCGTCGAACTGAAGAGCGGCTCGCCGGAGACGATATCGACATATATCCCGTCCTCAATATTGTCCCAGTACTCGTTTTGAAAGGCCCTCTCGGTCCCGTCTTCGCGCGTAACGTTATACTGTAAGGGCGTTAGCCTCGCCCTCAAATCTTCGTCGCTATATTTCTTATTCCTCTTACCTTCCATGCCCTCATCCTCTTTCCAGACACCGTCGAGAAACTCATCGCGACCCGAACCGCGCCTGTAATACTTATACCTTATAGGATGCTCTTTGTAGTAGTCCTGGTGGTAATCTTCGGCCGGAAAGAACTCTGTGGCCTTTATGATCGGCGTAACAATGGAGCCTGAGAACCTGCCGGAGGCCTCGATAGCCTTTCTCGACTCCTCGGCGAGCCCCTTCTGCTCGTCTGTTAAGTAGAATATCGCGGTCGTGTACTGGCTACCCCTGTCTACAAACTGCCCGCCATGGTCGGTCGGGTCTATCTGCCTCCAGAACACATCGAGGAGACTAGAGTAGCTGACTTTTGCCGGATCAAAGGTAATACGCACGGCCTCCATATGGCCGGTCTGCCCGGAAGAGACTTGCCTGTATGTCGGGTCCTTCTCCTCACCCCCTGTAAAGCCAGAGACGACCCCTGTTACCCCTTCTATCTTTTCAAAGGGGTGCTCCATACACCAGAAACACCCGCCCGCGAATATTGCCGTGGCGGTTTCGTCTTTCGCCGATACTGTTGAATGGACCATTAGAAACACTCCTACTCCTATGAAAAGCAAGAGGGTGATGATCTTCTCTCGCATGATTACACCTCGCAGCTTTGAAGTATACGGTACTATTCATACCTATATTATACTCCTAAGCCGCGGCTCTGTCGATTGGTC
>CBDVCO010000142.1:0-3131 GCA_965372515.1 uncultured bacterium
CCTGAACGACGCCTCGGGCAGAGCAGGTGTGATCTCGTCATAACCCCTTATGCGAGCCACCTCTTCAATGAGGTCAATCTCTTCTAGAACGTCGCCCCGATATGTGGGCGGGGTTACAAAAAACTCGCCCTGGCTTACACCCTTACTAACCTCCATACCCAGACTCTCAAAAACAAACTTGGCCTTTGATGCGTCAAGCTTTGTACCGAGGAGTTCTTCGGCGCGCTTTACCCTGAAGCTCACGCTGTGCTCTTTTTTTCTATCGTCATAGATGTCTACAAGCCCTTTGCTGACCTCGCCTCCGGCGATATCGGCTATAAGCGAGGCCGCTCTATCAAGCGCCCTCGTAACACCGCATATGTCGATACCGCGTTCGAACATAAATGAGGAATCTGTCGAGAGCCCAAGCTCCCTTGAGCGTTTTCTAACGGCTGTAGGCAGGAACCAGGCGCTCTCAAGGACGATAATCTTTGTCACTTCCGTTACCTCGGAGCCTTTGCCGCCCATGATTCCGGCAAGCGCCTGCGGGCCGTCCTTATCGCATATCAGAAGCGTACCCTCGGTAAGCTCGCGCTCCTTCGTATCGAGCGTCGTGATACGCTCGCCTTTCTTCGATGTACGAATTACCAGCTCATTTCCGGCAAGTTTCGCATGGTCAAATGCGTGCAAAGGCTGGCCAAGCTCTATCAGGACATAGTTCGTAGCGTCGACGACATTATTTATCGGCCTGATGTCTCTTGCCTCAAGGCGCCTTTTTAGCCAGTCCGGAGACTCGCCTACGGTCACGTTCGTAATGACCCTCGCCGAATACCTCGGGCAAAGCTCAGGTGCCTCCACCTTTACGCTTAAGGACTGCTCTATGGGCGGGCCGGTCTCATTAAGCTCGAATTCAACATCTTTAAACTCCGCCCCGGTTATCGCCGCGACTTCGCGCGCTAGCCCAACGACGCTATAGAGATCCGGCCTGTTGGGGGTAATGCCTATATCCAACTTTGTCTCAGAGAGGTTTATGTAGTCGTTTAAGTCGATCCCTGGCTCGGGGTTATCTGAAAGGATCATGATACCCTCGCTCTCTTCGGCGATACCAAGCTCAACCTCGCTGCAGAGCATACCGCTGCTTTCAACGCCCCTTATCTTGCTCTTCTTTATCTTAAGGCCACCCTTAAGGCGAGCGCCTACTGTAGCGAGCATTACCATGTCGCCCTCACCCATATTGCTGGCCCCGCAGACAACACTATAATTGTCCGTGCCGTCCGTTACCTCGCAGAGTGTGAGCCTATCGGCATTGGGATGCTTTTCTATTTTCAGGATACGCGCGGTCTTTACATTCGTGATCTTTTCAGCGGCGCCCTTTATCGACTCCACCTCAACGCCGCTCATGGTCAGCCTGTCCGAAAGCTCCGGAGCGCCATCCTCGATCTTTACAAAATCTTTTAGCCAGGAGTACAGGAAGATCATTGACAAAAACCTTTCAAAAAATTTCTTTTAAAAAAAAACTAAAACTGGTTCAGGAAGCGAAGGTCGTTCTCAAAAAACAGCCTGAGATCGTCTATGCCGAACTTCAACATGGCTATCCTCTCGATGCCGAGACCGAACGCGAAACCGGAGAACTCCTCAGAGTCGTAGTTGACCGCTTTAAAAACATTGGGGTGTATCATGCCGGAGCCGAGTATCTCTATCCAGCGTGTGGATTTACAGACCCTGCAGGGGATGTCTTTACCCGAACAGATAACGCAACCGATATCGACCTCGGCGCTTGGTTCGGTGAATGGAAAAAAACTCGGCCTGAAGCGGACCGGAGTATCTGTGCCAAAGAGTCTCTGGAGAAAGAGGATGAGTACGCCTTTGAGGTCGGCGAAGGTAATCCCCTTATCGACCATAAAACCCTCCACCTGGTGGAACATCGGCGTGTGCGTAAGATCGGAGTCTCTACGATAGACCGTTCCGGGCGCGATTATACGAAGCGGCGGGGGAGTATTTTCCATGACCCTGATCTGCACTGGTGAGGTGTGGGTACGAAGCAGGAGATCGTCACCTACATAGAAGGTATCCTGCATCTCTCTTGCGGGATGGTCCTTCGCGATGTTCAGGGCCTCGAAATTATAATGGTCTGTCTCGACCTCCGGGCCTTCGGCGATATCGAAACCCAGAGAGAGAAAGATACGCTCGACCTCGTCCATGACCTGAGTGGCGGGATGGAGCTTACCCATGCGCGCCCTCCTGCCCGGAAGCGTAACGTCGAGGCGGTCCTTTTCTATATCCGTAGCGCGCTCGTCCTCATTTAATGAGGCAAGACACGCTGAGATGTCTTCATCGACTTTATCTTTTAGGGAATTTATTGCCTGACCGGCCTTGCCGCGCTCCGCCTTCGGGAGCTCGGCAAGTTCTTTAAGTAGTTCGGCGAAGAGCCCTTTACGCCCCAGATACCTGCTCTTAATATCAAGAAGCTTATCCTTTGCCAGTTCCCCCTGAAGCTCCTCTGTGACGCGGGCTTCGAGATCGGAAAGGCGTTTCTTCATACTGCAAGGCTAGACTTTGCGATGGTCGCGATCTGCGTGAAGGCCTTGGGGTCTGTCGCGGCTATCTCGGAAAGCGATTTCCTGTCAAGCTCGACATTGGCCTTTTTAAGACCTTCCATCAGGCGGGAGTAGGTTATATCATTAAGCCTTGCGGCGGCGTTTATCCTCGTTATCCAAAGCGCCCTCATCTCTCTCTTCCTGACCCTTCTGTCGCGGTAGGCGTAACACAAACCGCGCTCCACGGCCTCGGTGGCGATCTTATAAAGGTTACTGTTGGCGCCCCTGTAACCCTTGGCGGCCTTCATCACCTTACGTCTCTTCTTCTTTGCGTTTATGGATCTCTTGACTCTTGGCATGGAACTTTTCTCCTCATAACTTACGAATTTTTCAAACCACACTACAAAAAAACTTAAGAGTAAGGCATCATCCTTTTTACAAGCGGCGTGTCGGCCTTGGAGACAAGTCCGCCGGCGCGCATATTCCTCTTGAGCTTACTGGACTTCGTCGTAAGGATATGGCGCAGTTTGCTCTTCTTCATCTTTATCTTACCCGACGCGGTCATCTTAAACCTCTTTGCCGCGCCACGGTTGGTCTTTATCTTTGGCATTGGAT
>CBDVCO010000143.1:0-3018 GCA_965372515.1 uncultured bacterium
ACGCCTCTGTCTCGGGTAATTGCTCGACCTGCCATAACGGTACCACTGCCACGGGAAAGCCGCCCACGCATTTTGTAACGTCGGTTCAATGCGATGAGTGCCACTCGACCATTGCCTGGGTTCCGACCACCACATACCGCCATTTATCGGGCAACTATCCGGGCGACCATCGCTCGAGCGTGCTCTGTGTCAGTTGCCACACGAGCAACACCCAGACGGCCACATGGTCATACGGCGCTTACAAGCCGGACTGCGCCGGTTGTCATGCGGGTGACTACAGGGCATCAAGGCACAGGAAGATTACAGGAACATCGATCTACTATACGGTAAGCGAGCTAAGGAACTGCGCCGGCTCGTGCCACAGGTACAGGGACAATACGTTGACCACCATAGACAAGAACAGGAGCAGTGAGCATGACACAAGAGACGGGGACTTCTGATATGCGTATCCATGAAAAACTCATAATGCTGGTGGCGGTTGTTGCCGTACTTCTTCTCAGCCCGAACCGGCTCTATGCACAACGCCGCGTGATAGACGAGGCCAATATAGAGGAGCAGGACGGTTGCGCGGTTATTATGGTGCAGTTCGATTTTCCGGTACGCTACAGGAGTCACTTTCCAAAAGACGCGGGCACGGAACTCAGGATCCAGTTTGAGCCCATCTCCATGGGGACGTCGGATATAGAGGGCCAGTTCGAGAGAGAGCAGGTTTGGTATTCGCCAAACGATATTATCCCGCTTACGGAAGCAGTATTCGAGGGCAATATCGCGGGAGGGCCTTTCCTCACTCTTACGTTTGAGCACAGCGTTTACTTTGAGGTCGAACCCGGGGCCGATTTCAGGAGCCTCGTTGTGACCCCATTCCAGGATAAAGAGAGGGCGGAATGCTTTCCAACCGACTAACCCACAGGCCCGCTTCCGGGACTTTATACCAAGTAAGATAATCTATGAATAAAAGAAAATATCCATTTATTGCGGGCCTGTTGGCAGTGCTATGCGTATATATGCTCTCTTCGGGTATTCTTTCGCCCCGCCGTGCCATGGCTGAGTCTGCTCTACAGGACCGTTTTGCAATAACCCTTATGTCATCGCCCGACCCGATAGATATCTCGGCCATACCAAGGCTCGAAGCCTTTAATGTCTATAGCCTCTATATTATGAAACACAAGAAGGGGAGTGTAACCCTGCATCGGCTGCGTCTGGGATTTTTTCCGGATAAAGAAAGCGCAGACAAGATTAGAGAATTGTTAAAGGGTATTTTCAAGGATGCCTGGACATCCAGGGTCTCTGCCAGCGAGCGTTCACTGGCAGCAGGGCTGGAGGTCAAATGGCCGAGAGGCAGGGTAAAAAAGCCTAAGAAGGTCCGTACACCTGTCACTACGAAGGAGGTTCCTCTGTCTGCTACGGAAAAAAAGGCAAAGGCTTTGATGGAGGAGGCCGAAGAGGCCATGACAGCCGGTAAAGTCGCACGCGCCATAGAGCTCTACCAAGAGGTTCTAGGCCTCCCGGAACATAGATATTCGCAATCGGCGCAGGAACTCCTCGGCCTCGCGCGAGAGCGAAAGGGCGAGCTCAGGAAAGCCGGGGCGGAATACAAGGCATACCTTATTCTCTATCCCGAGGGCCAGGGCGCCGAGCGTGTCCGCCAGCGCCTTGCCGCCCTGGAGACAGCTAGGGCTAAACCCAAGAAGAGACTCAAAAAGGCTAAGGACAAGTTGAAGACCACCACACGGGTCTACGGGAGTTTCTCCCAATTCTATCATCGTGACGATAGCTACACAGATCTCGGCGGGAACGTCGTTAACCGCTCTTCTGTTTCCAACGATATGGACCTGACTATACGCCGCACTACGGATAAGTACGAATATACCTCCGTAATTATCTTTGGCTACGAGCAGGACTTCCTTAACGCGGGAGAAGAGAACAAGACCTATCTCAGCCGCGCGTACTTCGATGTACTCGACCGCACCAGACGCGTTTCCATGAGGCTCGGGCGCCAGTCGAGATCCACCGGCGGTGTGCTCGGCCGTTTCGACGGAGCGTTCTTGAGTTATCAGATCGCAGGCCGGGTAAAACTCAACCTGGTAGGAGGCTTCCCCGTGAACTCGGCCGTATTCGAAAAGTTCATGACAAATAAACTCTTCTACGGTGTGAGCATGGACCTTGGGACCTTCGCCGACCACTGGGACTTTAACATCTTTGCGATAAAACAAGAGGCCCATGAGATAAGCGACCGCGAGGCCGTGGGCATGGAGGCGCGCTACTTCCACCTCAACCGGTCTCTATTTGCGCTCGTCGATTACGACACCTCATATAGCGAGCTAAATACGTTCCTTATATCGGCCAACATAAAACTCTCCGCCATAACCACTGCCAATATGTTTTTGGATATACGCAGGAGCCCGATACTTACAACATCAAACGCGCTTCAGGGGCAGACCGCCGGTACGCTCAACAATCTATTGCAAACACTGAGCGAGGACGAGATAAGGGCGTTGGCGCTCGATAGGACCGCGCGGAGCCGCTCACTGCTCGTGGGTATAACCAGAGAGCTCAGCAAAAAACTCCAGATAAGCGGTGATGTCACGGTCTCGGAGCTTACGGGCACACCGGCCTCCGGCGGGGTAGAGGCGACGGCCGGCACCGGCTACGAGTACTTCCTCTCCACCCAGCTGGTGGGAAGCGGTCTTATCAAGACGGGCGATACGGCGATCGTGGGGCTTCGTTACGCCAATACCAAGAACTCCGACAGGCTGACCTTCGACCTTAACACGCGCTACCCCGTAAACAGGAAGTGGCGCCTAAACCCCAGGGTCCGGGTCGACTATAGCTGGGGGGTTAACAACAGCGTGAACATCTTAAAGGTAAGGCCGTCATTAAGGACAGATTACTATTTGACGAGGAAGGTCAAGCTTGAGTTCGACGGTGGGGTTGAATTGGGCTACGAGATTGCCTCCGCTCAGAATAACAACACGAGGAACTACTTCCTTACCTTCGGCTACCGCGTGAACTTTTAAG
>CBDVCO010000144.1:0-3011 GCA_965372515.1 uncultured bacterium
GGGGTCGCATTCGCAACTATGCCTTATTATATTTGTAACGGCCTCGTCGAGGGCGAGTATGGTCCTTGAGCGCTCGGTATCCGAAAAATCCATGCAATTGAGCATATTCTCCACGATCCCCCTCAAAAGGCATAGATACTTGGGGTCGCTTGGGATCGACAGGTTAATCTCTACGGACATTAGCTATTCCTTAGAAATTAGCAAAAACAAGAAGATTACGCCGGAAAATAGCCGCCTTGGCGCTCTATTAAAATCAGAGCGCTTAATTATCCAATAATATTAGATGAGGACTTAATTGTCAATCTCTATGTATCTATCTGCAAAATGCATTGAATTAATCTGAATTGGACTTGACAACAAGAGCTAACTGGGCTATTTTATTATACGTTTTCAAGTGCCCATCCACCCTTACACGGCCTAATGCGCCATTAAGCGAACACTACGCCATGATAAAGGTCGAAAACCTAAATCACAGATTCGGCAAGATCGTTACCTCCAACGACGTCAATTGCCATTTCGAGAAGAAGCAGGTGACGGTTATCCTCGGCGGAAGCGGTTCGGGCAAGAGTACGCTCTTAAAGCAGATCGTAGGGCTCTCAAAGCCCGACTCCGGGCGTATTCTCTTCGAGGGCGAGGATATAACCAAGCTCGACAAAAAGGGGCTATACGCCGTACGCAGGAAGATGGGCATGCTCTTTCAGGGCTCGGCTCTCTTTAACTCCTTGAATATCTTCGAAAATATCGCCTTTCCGCTAAGAGAGCACACAAAGCTCTCAGAGAGCGTTATAAAGACGATGATAACCATCAAGCTCGAGATGGTGGGTCTTCGGGGCATAGAGCATATGATACCAAGCCAGCTCTCCGGCGGTATGCTTAAGCGTGTAGGGCTCGCCAGAGCGATAATCCTCGACCCGAAGGTCGTCTTCTACGACGAGCCCACAAGCGGGCTCGACCCCATAAGCTCCGGTGTGATAGACAAACTCATCCTCGACCTCTCCAGGAAGCTCGGCGTAACCTCCATCGTCGTATCGCACGATATCACCTCAAGCCTAAAGATAGCGGATAAGATAATAATCATCTTCTACGGCAATGTCATAGCCCAGGGCACGCCCGAGGAGATAAAAAATAGCGACGACCCCAAGGTCCAGCAGTTCATAACAGGCTCTCCCGACGGTCCGATACCCTTTAAACTGACCGACAGAGACTTTATAGACGACATACTTGTAAAATAGGTGATCTCTCTTATGCCAGTAAATATCATAGCCAGATTCGGCGAGAGCGGCATAAATTCCGTCACAAAACTTGGCAGAAGCGGAGTTTTCTTTGCCCTTGCCGTCTACTATATCTTCAAGCCGCCCTACAGGTTTAACCGAATACTTACTGAGATAGAGTTCATAGGGGCAAAATCGTTCCTCATAGTCTTTGTAACCGCTATATTTACGGGCATGGTCTTAGGGCTTCAGGGCTACTATACGCTAAACAAGTTCGGCGCCGACGCCATGCTGGGCGCGGGCGTGGCGCTCTCCATAGTAAGAGAGCTTGGCCCTGTGCTATGCGCGCTTATGGTCACAGGCAGGGCCGGGAGCGCTATTACGGCAGAGATCGGGATAATGAAGATCACAGACCAGGTACCCGCCCTGGAGATGATGGCCATAGACCCGATACAGTACATCATCAGCCCCAAGATTGTAGCGGCGCTGATATCACTGCCCATTTTAACGGCCTTCTTCGATCTGGTGGGCATACTCGGGGGATATATCGTCGGTGTCAACCTGCTCGGCATAAACGAGGGCTCTTTCTTCGGTCAGATGGTAAGCCTCACCACCTGGCCCGATGTATACGGTGGGCTCATTAAATCGGTCTGTTTCGGCGCTCTTATCAGCTGGATATGCTGTTTTGTCGGATACACTGCCACCGCGACAACCGAAGGGGTGAGTAAGGCCACTACCAACGCAGTCGTTATATCGTCTATTACAATTCTTATGTCGGATTATGTCTTGACATCAGTTCTTCTTTAGAAGAAAATGGGGGGCAATCATGTTTAACAGGAAAACAGAGTTCACCGTTGGCGTCTTTATGATAGTAGGCATTGCGGCCCTTGTTTATCTGTCGGTCTCTCTGGGCAATATTGAGATCTTCGGCGGCTCAAAGTTCTATACGGCTACGGCGCTGTTCGATTCGGTGGCAGGGCTTAAGAACGGGGCCAACATAGAGATAGCGGGCGTTCAGGTCGGAAAGGTCAAAAATATCAGTCTCGAAGACGATATGGCCTTTGTCGAGCTTAGCATCTATAAAGAGATCAAGATCACAGACGACACCATAGCCTCTATCAGGACCAACGGCGTCATAGGAGAGAAATTCATAAAGCTCACCCCCGGAGGCAGTGAAGATTATATCGAGAACGGCGGGACCATAATCGACACCGAGAGCGCGATAAGCCTCGAAGAGCTGATCAGCAAATATATATTTGAGAAATGAATATAAAAGTAAAAGAAAATACAGGCGAAGTAGCCATTATTGAGATTGAGGGCGAAGTGGATATGCTGAGCGCCCCGGACGTACGCGACGCGCTTGTGCCGCTCTTCCTGGAGAGCATGCGCGGTGTCGTCGTCGATCTCTCCGGGGTTACATACATGGACAGCTCGGGCATTGCCACAATGATCGAAGGGCTCCAGTGGAGCACACGAGAAGGCAAGAGGTTTATCGTATCCGGACTGAGCGACCAGGTAATGGACGTATTCGTCCTTACGAACCTGAAGGACGTCTTCGAGTTTGCCAATGATTCGCAGAGCGCGTTTAATGATATTGCCGGGAGTTGAGACGTCAAAACCCTCTCTGGAAATATGCGTTAAACGAACGCTCCCCCTGCTGGCTCTCTTCATAACACTCCTCCTCTCAAACGCTACCCTACACGCCGAAGAACTTAGATATTTTTACACAAACGCCCCTTTATTTTCACAGGGCTCTAATATTTCTATCTTTGCAGCACTCGACGCCTCGGCTGTCGAAGA
>CBDVCO010000145.1:0-3009 GCA_965372515.1 uncultured bacterium
TCCAGAACGTACGGATTGATCTTTTTCTCGTTCTTTATGGTAGAAAAACCCTCGTGCCCGGGGTAGAGCGCGGTCTCGTCGTCAAGCGTCAGGATCTTATCCTTGATGGAACTCATGAGCGTATCAAAGGAGCCGCCGGAGAGGTCGGTCCTGCCCACGGCCCCGGCAAAGATGGTGTCTCCGGTAAATAGCATGGCCTTATCCCTTATGTAGAGGCATACCCCGCCCTCGCTGTGCCCCGGGGTGTGCAGGACCTCTATTCTAATGCTGCCGACTTCGATGACCGTGCCGTCCTCCATGAGTATATCGGCGTCGGGCGAAGGGTCTGACTCGATGCCGAAGCTCATGGCGTTTGTCTTCGCCTCTTTGAGACGGTAGGCGTCGAGTTTGTGTATGGCGATCTGTGCGCCGAACTCGGCCTTAAGCGCGCCGTTTGCTCCGATATGGTCGAAGTGGCCGTGGGTGTTTATGATAGTCTTGAGCTTTAGATCGTTTGTCTCTATCTCGCGGGTGATCATATCCGCGCCGCCGCCCGGATCTATGACCGCCGCCTCACGAGTCTCCTCGTCCCAGAGGATGAAGCAGTTGACGGCAAGCGGTCCTACGACAAGGTGTTTCATCATTTAGCTTTTGCCTTTCTTGTAGACGTTAGATCGTCCGTGGCGTATTGTCAGCTCTTTTTTTGCCACTTTTCTATCATCTCGGAGTAACGTGTTATAAGTTTACGGGCAGCCTCTTCGGTGCCGGCCTCGGCGATCAGGTTGAAGTAAGGCTCGTCCTGGCTCGGCAGCGCCGCTATCCAGTTGTTCTTCAGGTATATCTTTATCCCGTCTATAAGCACGGTATCCTTGTCTTTGGTGAGCTCCGTCAGGTGCCTCATCACCATGCCCTTATTCTCCCACGGGCACGAGACGCGTTCCTTTATGATGATGGACGGCGGTATCTCTCTTAAGAGTTTATGTAGGGATACTTTCTGTGTGGCGAGCATCTCTAATATCTTCACCAGGGCGTACATGCCGTCGAAGGCGGAGTGGAATTCCGGGAAGATATATCCGCCGCTCGGCTCGCCGACGAAGATGATGCCTTCCGAGTCGGCGGCCTCCATCAGCCCCCTGGCGCTCGTCTTGGTCCTCACCACCTCGTAACCGTATGTCTCGGCCATCTGGTCTATGGCCCTTGAGGCCGTAACCGGCACGGCGATCTTACCCTTCTTTTTGGCGGCGCGCGCCGCCTTTAGAACGAGGAGTGTGACGAGGTCCAAAGATGTATCGGTGTCGAGGATGTCGCCCGTCTCGTCCACAAGGAAGATCTTTTCGCCCCCCGCGTCGAAGAGCACGCCGATGTCGGCGTTCAAACTCCTTACTATGGTGGAGAGCTGAGAGAGCGATTTATTGAACTCTTTGGTCGTCTTAGTGAGCTTGGTTCCGTCGAGGTTGGCGTTAAGCGCGATCATCTCGCAGTTTAGCCTGCCCAGTATCGCCGGGAATATCCTCGATGTGCTCCCGAACGAGTAGTCGAGGACCACCTTGAAGGTGGCCTTGTCGATAACATCCGTGTTGACTGTGGAAAGAAAGCCGCTCCGGTATGTCTCAAAACCGTGAATGGGGAATGTGAGATCTCCCGTCTCTTCCATGGAGACCCGTTCGAAATCTTCCCTGAAAAAGAGTCTCTCTATTGTCTTCTCACGGCTCGGATGAAGATCGAGACCGTTGTCGTCGAATATCTTTAGGTCTACTATCTGCTGGTTGAAGGGCGAGCGGCGGGTATGTATGCCGCCTATCTCGGAGCCCTTGCTCGCCATGTAGCGCACTACCGGTATCGGCGTGACCCCGTAATCGTTCACGTTTACGCCCGTCGACATGATGCCCGTCATTACCGCGCGGTTTATCATCCTGCTCGTCTTGTGTACGTCCCTGCTCGTGGAGATGGTGCTTCCCTTTTGAAATGACGCGCCGTATGCCGCTCCGAACTTCGCGGCGAACTCCGGGCTAAGTTCGATATTTGCAAGCCCGGTAACGCCGTAGGCGCCGAATATGTTCTTGGCCCAGCGCTGGCCCCAGATAAGGCTTGTGGCGAGCGTGGCGTCGTCGTCCACCGTCTTGTGCGGCCATACCTTTACGTTGGCCTTTACCGTGCTGTTCCTGCCTATCCTGCAGTGGTCGCTTACTATCACCCCGACGCCAAGGTGGGCGCCGGAACATATTATGGTCTTGGAAGAGACTACGTTCTCCTGGAGTTTTGCGCGCCTGCCGATGCGTACTTCATCCCATATTACCGAGTCGATCACCTCGGCCCCTTCCTCAATGGTCGAGCCGTCCCCTATTACCGAGTCCTTGATCCGCGCCTTGGCGCTGACCTTGCAGTCCTTCCCTATGATGACCGTGCCCTCAAATTCTGAGTTGAAGTCCACCTTTGAACCGTCGCCTATCCACACACCCTCCCTGGAGGACTCCTGCCCCTCGATGTTGAGCTTTACCTTGTTGTGGAGTACGTCCATATTGGCCGCCCTGAACTCATCGAGGCTTCCCACATCCTTCCAGTAGCCGTCGGCTATGTAGCCGTAGATCGGCTCATCCTCAGCCAGGAGTTTGGGGAAGAGGTCTTTGCTGAAGTCGAACTCCTCATCTTCCGGTATGTAGTCTATGACCTCTTTTTCGAGGATGTAGATGCCGGTATTTATCGTATCGCTAAAGACCTCGCCCCAGCCGGGTTTCTCAAGGAAGCGGATGATCTTGCCCGAGTCATCGGTTATGACTATGCCGAACGGCAGGGGGTTCTCCACATGGGTCAGTACTATCGTGGCCCTGGCCTTATTCTTTTTATGGAACTTTATGGCCTTTGTAAGGTCGATGTCGGTTACCACATCGCCGCTTATGATAATGACTGCGCTCTTTTGTTTTTCCTGCCTCAGTGCAAAGGCCACCGCGCCTGCCGTGCCGAGATCGGCCGTAGGGGAGGTGTACTTGATCTTAACGCCGAACTCAGAGCCGTCGCCGAAATGGTCGGTGA
>CBDVCO010000146.1:0-2991 GCA_965372515.1 uncultured bacterium
TCGAACCCCCGACAAGGTGGTTAACAGAGAGATAATAACAAAACACGTAAGTGGCTGATTTTGGTCTGGTTTCCCCTAATTACAACTAAAATCAAAGCCTTAAATGAATTCCAATACGTCCATAGAGTCCAATTCAGTCCATTGGTTCGGATTAGGAATATCACAATTTAATCACAATCGCCTCTAAAGCCTCTTTTGGAACCAACACTCTTAGGTGTAAATTACACCTACAAATCAGTACTTTTAGAATACTGCGAGAACTCAAGAGTATCGGCAGTAAACATCAAGTCCACCGGACCGCCATTCCAGTATGGAAATATAGACAAGTCAACCGATAAGTACTATACTTTTAACATCATGAAAATCATAAATACAGACAAGCTGAATATGGCGGTAACAACGAAGATACGCCCCTTTATCGAGGAAGTCTCAGGCAGCGCGCACGAGGGCAACCTCCACTCCTTTTATATCGTCGGCAGCGCCTTAACTGCTGATTTCGACGAAAAGAACTCGCACATAAACTCGGTTATAGTACTAAAGGATATGGACCTCGGCTTTGTCGAGTACCTGGCCCCGCTTGGAAAGAGCTACAAGAAAAAAGGGGTAGCGGCCCCGCTTATCATGACCCCCGCCTATATCGACAGCTCGCTCGACGTCTTCCCTATTGAGTTTCACGACTTTAAGCTCATACACGATACAATATTCGGTGAAGACATCTTCGTTGGGCTTGAGATTGACGCCGCTCATCTGAGATTCCAGTGCGAGCGCGAGATAAAGACGAAGCTCATAGGGCTCCGCCAGGGCTATATCTCATCGCTTGGCGATAAAAAACTCTTAAGCGAAGGGCTCGCGGAGTCTATACCCAACTATATGCCGCTTTTTCGGGCTATCTTAACGCTTCTAGGCAAAGACGCGCCCTTAGGCCGCCTTGATGTGATCAAATCTATCGAAGAGAGTACCGGTATAAAGACAGGAATCTTTGAAAAGATCTTAAAGCTCAGGCGAAAAGAGATCAGCCTCTCCAAAGAAGAGCTTACGAGGTCGTTCGAAGAGTACTACGAAGCCACGGAAAAAATAGCCGGGATAATCGATGAACTTACGGTATAAGACTAGCCTCTTTATTCTGGCTGTTCTTTGTTTTTTTATTTCATTACCCGCAATAGCGGCAACGCCGGCCCCTCCCGCAAAACCTGCCAACTATGTCGTCGATCTGGCCAGCATAATAGACCCGGCCCAGGAACAGGGGCTAAATAATTACCTGCGTGAGCTTGAAGAGAAGACGACGGCGCAGCTTATCGTACTCACTATAAAGAGCCTCGACGGAGAAAGTATCGAGGGCTTTTCGATCGAGACGGCCGAAAAGTGGGGGCTTGGACAAAAAGGTAAAGACAACGGCGTACTCTTAACCATCGCAATGGACGAGAGACGCTACCGCATGGAGATTGGCTACGGCCTTGAAGGCCTGCTGCCCGACAGCTTCGTGGGCTCGCTTGGCAGAGAGTATCTTGCACCCTACTTCAAAAAAGGCGACTACTCTAAGGGGGTCACCCTTACAACGCTTGCCATAATAGGGCGCATCGCCCAGGCCTCCGAGGTCGAGATCCTGGGTATGCCGAAGGTTCGCGCCACTACGGCGCGGACCTTCAAAAAACCCTCGCTCGCAAGCTCCATAATATCCATCGTCTTCATCATTATACTGGGCTACCTCTTCGTACGTAACCCGCGCGCCTTTATGATGTTCGCCTTGATGATGATGATGAGCCGAGGCAGAGGAGGCGCCTGGGGCGGAGGCGGAGGCTTCGGCGGGGGCGGTTTCGGCGGCGGTGGAGGCGGGGGCTTCGGAGGAGGCGGCGCCTCGGGGGGTTGGTAGAGGGTCCTTTAATAACTAATTTTTTTAAGTCGACTCACGTTGGTCTTTCTTGAATCTTGCTTCATATATTAAATAATTAACGGAGGTTTATTGATGAGTAAAGGGAAAAAGACAGCACTTATTATAGTAGGCATAGTAGTACTTATCATCGTAATATCATCGAGCTGGGGGATCGGCAACTACAACAGAGTCGTCACAATGGATGAGAACATTACCGCGCAGTGGTCGCAGGTCGAGAACCAGCTTAAAAGACGCTACGACCTGATACCGAACCTAATAGAGACGGTTAAGGGTTACGCCTCGCACGAAAAAGAACTATTCGAGAATATCGCCGAGATGAGGACCCGCTACTTCAAGGCCACCACGGTCAATCAGAAGATAGCGGCCTCGCAGGGGCTTGAAAGCGTCCTGTCAAGACTACTGCTTTTAAAAGAGTCCTACCCGCAGTTAAAGGCAAACGAGTCCTTCCTGAAGCTTCAGGACAGCTTAGAGGGGACGGAAAACCGTATAGCTGTCGAGAGGAAGCGCTTTAACGACTCGGTACGGGTGCTAAACACCTACCGCCGTACCTTCTTCGGCCGCATCTTCGCCTCCCTTGTGGGAGTAGAGGCCGGCGAGTATTACGAGCCGCCAGTGGCCGAAAAGGAACTCCCCAAAGTAAAGTTTTAGCGGGAGTGGAGTGAGGAGTGACCGATTAAGTCAAAAGAGACCTCGGATGAAGCACAAAGGCGAACTTAGCAAGCTTGCCTCCAGGTTTTGAAAGATCAAGCTGATTGTAAAATTTAAAAGCTTTCAATGATCTCTACGCTATTTACTCTTAGCTATAGACAATCAAGTGTCTCCTCGATCAGAGTATTGATGAGTTCCTTTACAGGAACGATCTCGTGCAGGCGGTGAACGTTTTCGCCGATAAAGACAAAGCCCTCGTCGAGATT
Organism: uncultured bacterium; assembly: GCA_965372515.1. Classification (GTDB taxonomy): domain Bacteria; phylum Desulfobacterota; class GWC2-55-46; order GWC2-55-46; family JAJCZF01; genus CBDVCO01. Next base: position 2,806 of record CBDVCO010000146.1, read on the forward strand.
TCCGTCCGACGCATTTGTCAATACTTTTGCAATGCAAAACGGCACAGTCTTGGGATTACAACCTTTAAGGCATAAATACGGACACTTGAAAGGTATAGTTTCGCCGGCAAGTATTCTGTCTACAAAGGCGTTCCTTATTACCCTTCCCGGCAGACCGACAGGGCTCTTGACTATGGCAAGATCATC
>CBDVCO010000147.1:0-2973 GCA_965372515.1 uncultured bacterium
ATAAGATGTAATCTACAATCTTTGGAGAGATATATTAAGTGCGTAGTACAGGAAGTAAAAAACACGATTATGTATGCGTTATAAAAGGAAATTGAATAAATTTTCAGGACACGCCCGACATCAAAAAGGGCTTGCGAAAACCACGCAAGCCCTTTTATCTACTGGTGGAGCTGAGGGGAGGGCAATTTATAGGAATATCCACAGGGACTCCCCTGGTTGCGTCTTTCACCTACTACTACTCTCTTCAGGGGAGGGCTTAGAGCTACTCATTTCCGGTAGAAGCTATCAGGTCTTCTGTGCCTTCTCTTGGGCAAAATCAAGTGTTGGTTTTCTTTACACTTTTTAAGCATGGAGGTTTGTAGAGTGATCTTTTCCTTATATAACACAGGGTTTCGAGTTTGGCATCACAATTGCTTTCTTTAATGATATGAAAGCAATCGTACAGGTAAGATGCTCTTCTAGAGAGTATCTAGACAGTAGGTATTTAGGTATATTTTTCTCTATCCTCTTCTTCGCTTTACTCCTTGCCGGATGCGGAGGCGGCGGGAGTGCGGGCGGAACCGGTAGTGTCGCGCTCCTCCTGACAGACGCAACCACCGAAGAGTTCTCCGAGATAAATATCACCATAACCGGCATCGAACTGCTAAGCGTGACCGGCGAAAAGGTGACGATCTTTTCGGGTACAAAGAGCTTCGACCTCTTGAAGCTCGAAGACGAGTCAACGCTCTTCGCTGTCTCTTCTGGGGTGCCTGCCCTCTGGTATGAAAAGATACGCCTCCATGTAAGCGATATCGAGCTTATAAAGAAAGACGGCGTCACCAGGATATATCCCAAACTCCCCGGCGGCGGCAAGCTCGACCTGAACCCGAGGGGCCAGTTCCACGTATTCCGGGGCGAGACCCTCGTCCTTCAACTCGACCTCGACGCGGAAAAATCCATTCACATCGTGGAGACGGGTAGCGGCTCAAAATATATCTTCCGCCCCGTGGTCTTCGTAGATATCCTGAGCGGCTTCACAAAGGGCAAACTCGTAAGGCTCCGCGGGCTCGTCATGGATATAGATGCAGGAGAGATGACCTTCAACCTATGTCCGGTGAGCAGGCCCGTCCACGCGTACTCGCCCTTTCACGACGACTACGTCGACGCGGATGGTTACGTGACCAGATGCGTACCCGTCCATAACTCGCCGGAGACCTCCTACTTTGACAATAACGGCGACCCGGTCCTGTTCAGCGACCTTGGCGAGGACCTATTTGTAACCGCCATAGGACATATCGTGATATTCCCCACGGTCCTGGAGGGCGGCGGGGAGGGCCCGCCCGCAATCGGCCTCGACGCGATATTGATAGAATGGGGCGAATTCATGAGGCTCAGGGGCACGGTAGAGTCCCTGCCCGACGGAGTAACCAGGCGTTTCGAGTTCGACCTTGCAGACAACCAGGGCTTCCCGGAAGGGACCTCTATTGAGGTGGAGCTTCAAGACGGGACGAAGATATTTTCTAAACACGGCGTAGAGCTTACAGAGGCGGATATCGAGGTGGGCCTGAGGGCGAGGATAGACGGCGTCTTAATACTATCAGGCTCCGACCCGGACTACCTGAAAGCGGCATTGGTACTGCTTAGAAAATACGCGCATCATGGAGCGGACAAGCTGGAGGGTTACATATCGAGCATCGATCCCGGGCTCATGAGCCTCGACCTCTTTGATCCAGATACCTCTTTGACTACCTGTGTGGATATCACGGAACATACGGGGGCCTTCCTTATAACGGTTACGAGTACGAGCTACACGTTCGAAGAGATAGATATCTGGTCTCTACAGGTAAATCAAGATGTAAAGATCTTCGGCTATGACGATTCGCCGGCCTGCTTCGTGGCCGATACGATCCTGGCCTCTCCGCTATAGAATACAGGTATAGCCTGCCCTGCAAAGCTATATACAAGGAGAGGTCATCAATTCCATTAATAGTGCTTCCATATGTCTGCTGGATTGATTTCCGGGGGCAGGTCACTGAGACCTGCAATTTACGGTTGACACGATACCAGGATTATCTTCAAAAGTTCATCCTTCAGATGGAGCCGTAATTTCTTCCTCTCTTCAAGGAAGCGGTCCGATGTTTGCTCTATCTCCATCTCTATCCTTACGATCTCCTTATCGACTCTCTGATACTCTTTGTACAGTCTTGCAAATTTCTCGTTTGTCATTTTCAGCTCATGGATACGGTTGCGATATTGCGCAAACTCGTGAGGCAAGTCGTGCTTTCTAACCATCATTGACTTCCCCCATTAGTTGTACCACCCTGAGGGTGAATATCTTTATCTATTTATGATCAAGTAGAGGCTCTTTGGCCTCGGGTGCTGGTGGTCGGTGTCCTAGAGAGTTGTATAGCTTGACCTGATTATACTTCTACCTCCAATTCTAGTCAATATCCTCATATACCAGTGCTGAAGGCGTTACTTAAAACAAAAAAGCGGGCCCACTATATATTAAGGGGCCCGCCATAAATCCCAAAAAGCAAATCCTGTCAGCTACCTCTCTTGACCTCGCATATTTCGTCCGCCTCGCCCCCGTGGGCCTCCTTGTGTACAGCCGCAGCGGCATCTTTATTCGGCGCATCGCATAGGCAGAATACGGCACCTTCGGCTTCGTTATACCAGTAATCTATGAATTTGACGCCGTGCTTCCCTTGTACCTCAAGGTCCTTCTGGTGGGCATCTTCAAGGGCCTCTTTGGTGATCCCTTCCATGTTCTTATGTGTGTCCATAAATAGCGGCATGCTGGCCTCCTTTTCTCAGGGGTACTCTGCCCCGAGCATTTAATGATGGCACTATCTAGCATTTTTATGTTTACCCTGCACCGGCATCTTGTCAATACATCAACAAGGCTAAACAGGAGTGATTTTGTCCTAAATGTATTATAATTATACAGCCAAATATCTTTGCTGTCAAATGGCATACAAATCTGTGCTGGCA
>CBDVCO010000148.1:0-2733 GCA_965372515.1 uncultured bacterium
ATGCCATATCGGCTGAAAAATTACGAGAGAGGGTTACGTCATGAATATCTTACGGTTTATTCTCATGGGCATAGTTTGCATGATATTTGTTCTTCCCCTGAAAGGTTGCGCCGTTGAAGAAGGCGCTAATGGTCCCTTAAAGGCTCTAGCAGTGGAAAGATTCGATGAGTACGGTGGTATCAAGAGCATAAAAGGGACCGCTACAGGGTTCTTCCATACTGAGAAGATTGGTGATCGCTGGCTCTTTGTAACTCCTGATGGGAATGGTTTCTGGAGTATAGGGGTTGATCTTGTAAGCGACTTTCCAAATGACGGACACGATGAGCTTAATAGAAGTTATATGGATAATATAGTCGCGAAGTACGGTGATAAAGGGGAATGGAGCAGGCAGACCGCGCAAAAACTGGTTGATTGGAAATTTAACAGTGTAGGCGCCGGGTCCAGTTCTTATGTAGATCCGATAGGTATGTACTGGAGGCCCCCCACACTGCCGAAGATAGCTAAGGCTTATAAGATCAAGATGGGATTCTACTCCTCGATTAAGGACGGGGTGGCAAATATACTGGAAGGGGCTGGTGCCGGAGGTTATTTCCCCGATGTCTATGACCCCCGTTTTGCAACGCGATGTGATATTGAGGCCAGTACCAGTGTTCATACCCCGAAGGGAGATATAGTGGCCTTAGCTGCTCAACCCTGGGTGTTGGGTTATTATACCGATGAAGAATTAAGGGGCTTTGGTAAGAAGACCAGGCATATTCATTTGGGGTTTGCGGCTGGAGCGGCTGCTGCTACCACCTATACAAAGCAGGCCTGGCGCGATTATCTTCAAGTAAAGTACGGCACTCTTGTGGCACTCAATGCCGCTTACAATACCAGCTATACCGAGTGGGGGAGTAACGGCTCTACCGGGGTCCTGGATGAAACCGGGAGGAATCTCGGTCATGATCGGCTTGGGCATCAGACCAATGCTAATATTAGAGAGGACCAGTTTGCATTTATGTTCGAGCTTTCGACCGTCTATTTTAAGACCGTGCATGATGCCCTGCGAAAATATCGTCCCAATCATTTGATACTGGGCCCGATGATGAGTACGTGGGATTCCGCGCCGTGGGATGAGATATTGCTGGCCGCCGCTCCATATGTAGACGTCTTTGGTGTTAGCGATCTCGCTGATCATCAGGAAATATATGAACTTACGGGCAAGCCCACGATGATGTACACAGGCTGGAGAACGGCCGAACCTGACTCTCCCATCGCCAGCGCTTGCGGAGCCCCGGCAGCCGGTTTGTGTGGAAACTCTCAAGAAGAACGTGCACAGAATTACAGGGACCTTCTTTTTACACTTAGAAATATCAAAGCATCTGATGGGTCATATCCGGTTGTTGGTGCTCATTGGTGGAAGTATTCGGATAATGGCGTAGATTACTGGATGGAAAAGCGTAACTTCGGATTCGTAACAAAAAAGGATAACGCCTATGACGGTGTAGAGGCCCGTATTCAGACCGGTAGGGATGCCAGGGGTTTTGACGTAGGGGGAGAGGTTGGCGACTACGGCGACTTTATCAGTGGGGTTATTAGAGCCAACCAGGAAATTATGTACGATATAGCGAATGAATAGAGGAATGTTAGAGCTATGAAGATACTCTTTTTAACACCGACGCTCCCTTATCCGCCGAGCGACGGAGCGCGGATCAGGAACTTTAACCTGATGAAGCAGTTGGCTCTCGTTCACGAGGTAAGCCTCATCTCCTTTGTCTCTGAAACAGGCGTGAACGCGGAGCTAGGGGAGTTAAGCAATATCTTTAGTGAAGTGAGGACCGTATATCGTGAGAGCCGCTACAGAACCCAGGACCTCTTAAAGGGGGTCTTCGGTGCTGAGCCGTTCTCGATCCTGAATTTCAGGTCCGATGAGTTTGCCGACCTTGTAGGCGAGTTCCTGGAAAAAGGCTACGACGCCATTCACTGTTCGCACCTGCATATGGCGCAGTATTGTCCTGATGACGCCGGCATCTTGAAGGTCGTTGATATGCATAACGTTGAAACTGAGATCATGCGCCGCTACGCTGAGGGCGTATGGGACCCGTTCCGGAAGCATTACGCAAGGCTTACGGCAGGCAAGCTTGAAAAGTACGAAAGGGAGTGCGTCGGCAAGTTTGACCTCTGTACCGCGGTATCAAAGAGGGACGCCGAGTTCTTCTCTGCGCGCGGAGACAATGTGGCGGTTATTCCAAACGGTGTGGATATGGATTATTTTCCGTTCAGACCCAATACGCCGGATGAACCCATGCTTAGTTTTACCGGATGGATGAAGTATCATGCAAACGACGAGGCGGCGAGCTTTTTTTGTTCGGAAGTTTTCCCCCTCATACAAAAAAATATTCCCGAGGTCCGCTTTAATATAGTAGGAAAGGACCCTTCGAAAGAGGTGCTTCGCTATGCACAACAACCAGGCATTGAGGTGACGGGGTTCGTGCCCGATGTGCGCCCTTATCTCTATGGTTCTTCGGTCTTTGTGGTCCCTTTGCTTGTAGGGGGAGGAACAAGGCTAAAGATACTCGAGGCTATGAGCGCGGGGGTGCCGGTGGTCTCGACGAGTGTCGGCTCTGAGGGGTTGGAGGTGGAGCCGGGCCGTCATCTTTTGGTAGCCGATAGCCCCGAAGATTTTGCACAGAAGACGCTCTCTCTTATGAAGGACGAGATTATTAGAGAGAGGATAGTAAACGAGGCGAGGGC
>CBDVCO010000149.1:0-2704 GCA_965372515.1 uncultured bacterium
TTTTTACCGACCGTTTCGACTTCTCCAAATTCACTTCCACACTGTTAAGTTCTAATATCGATGATCCAGACGATCTTGCCGGAGCGCTTGAAGCGCTTAAATTCAACAAGCCCTTAAGCGACGCGCTCCTTGAAAAAGGCAACGCCTTCTTTAAGACACTCGACTTCCCGGATGGGCTCGTTGATCTGGCCGGCGGGCTTGTCGGAGATGTGGGAAACGCGCTCAAGGGCTTTGAGGTCATCTCGCATATATTGTTAAAGTACGCAATCTCATGGAAGGAGTACGCTTTAAAGGAGAGCAGTTGGGATGATATCGGCTACTTCGGCCCGCGTGGCGAAAGACTCGTGCCGCCCAAAGAGATAATAGAAAATAATATCGCTATGACAAAGGCGATCTGCTACCCGGAGTTCATTGAGGCCAACGAGAAATACCTGAAAAAGTTCTATAATGTCGAATACGAGGAGCAGATGAAGGCGAAGTACGCGCTCCTCAGGGACAATATAGAGGATATTGATAACTATCCCGATAACTACGAGCCCGACATCGTCATAATCGGAACGGGCCCCGGAGGAGGTGCGGCGGCTCATGCCTTGAGCCTTAACGCGCATGGAAAGAAGATACTCATACTCGAACGAGGAGACCTCCATACCTCGAAAGAGTTTAACCAGAAGGAACGCGACATGGTGCCGGCTCTCTACCAGCCGCCAGGATTTCGCCTTACAGACGAATACGGGGTAGCAATACTTCAAGGAAATCTCGTCGGCGGCTCGGCCATGCTGAACCACGGTATCTGCTATGAAGTCCCCGAGCCTGTGACCGACTCATGGCGCGAGGCCGACGAAGGGCTGCCGAATATAGCACAAGAGCTTGAGCGCGGCGGCTTCTATAAGAAAGTCAATAAGCAGATACATTACGAGAAAATACGAAGGTTTTCCCTCAACAAGAACGCTCAGGTTCTCCTGAGGGGACTTGAAAAGATGAAGGGCAAAAACGGTGTCGGCGAGGTCTTTGAATATCACGCAAGGAATACGAACGCTAAGATTGAGCCTAACGGGATGCCAGGCGGCCGTTATCACGAATTGACCTGTACCGGCTGTGGATTCTGTCCGTTGGGATGCCGCTACGATAGAAAGCAGACCCCGCTCTTAACGTTTATCCCAGGTGCAATCAAAAACGGCCTCGACGGTGTTGGGGGTAACGAGATAAAGGCCTTTAAAAAGGCTGAGGTAAAGCGGATCGTCCACGAGGGAGGCCGCGTATCGAGCGTCGTTGTTAAGAGCTGTGGAGCTGATATTACCATTAAGGCGAGCACCGTTATCGTCTCTTGCGGAGCGATAAACAGCGCCCGTCTCCTCATGAACAGCAATGTCCCAAATGTGCATCTCGGAAGGCATATCTCGCTTCATCCCTCGCCCCTGATATACGGCCTCTTCAAGGACGAGCTTATATACTCCGACTGGGGTGTTCCCATGGCGGCCTCCTACACCGAGTACCAGCTTCCTGAACCGGGCGGTCCGTTTCCTGACGGATTCGGGTATATACTGGAGTCGATCTACAGCCACCCGGCCACGGCGGCCCTGACCATACCGTTTGAGACGATGAAGAAACGCATGGCCTATTACAAGAATATGGCGAGCGTGGCTGTCATACTTCATGACAAACCGATGGGTGAGATAAAGAACTCGAACTCCCTGATGAGCGGGGTCTCCTACAGGATGCACGAAGGAGACAAGGAGAAGCTCAGACATGCGGTACGGACCGCGGCCGAGATATACTTAAACGCCGGGGCGACAGAGGTGTTTACGAGCCATAATAAGGAGATCGTCTTTAAGAGCGCGGCGGACCTTGATAAGGCCGCCGATTGTTCCTTCGAGCCCGGAGAGATACTGCTCGCCTCGGCCCACCCGCAGGGCGGGTGCAGGATGGGGAGCAAAGGTAGCGGTGTCGTAGACGATAACGGAGAGAGCCATGATATAAAGGGGCTCTTTGTCAGTGACGCGAGCCTCTACCCGACCTCTCTTGGCGTCAACCCGCAGCTTACCACGATGGCCATGGGTACTAAGATAGGCGAGTACGTGGCAAATAAGTAGCCGCAGGGCTGTTTGTTTATTCATACACACGGAGTTATTGCTTGTAGTATTAATAGAAAGGAGTTTGTCATGGCGAAATTCATATTAGACCCGACCCTGGATGATACGCTGGGTAAGATCGAGTTGACTCCTCGTGTTGAAAAATTAAAGGAGGCATATTTCAAGGCCATGCCTGAAATTTGCGTGGAGCGGCCGCTAAAGATCACAGAGTATAGCCGCAAAGAGGGGCTATTTGATAAGGAACGGATTACGGTCCTGGACAAGGCCAGGCTCTACCGAAAGGTGCTGGAAGAAAAAGAGCCAATAATAACCCAGAAGACAGCCTATGAGAAGGGAGCTGTCTGTGGAAAAAACAGGCGTAAACCCAGGAAGTTCAATATAACGGCGCAGTCTCTGTTCGCAGGAGCCACGACCACCAAATTTAAAGGCGTTCCGCTCTTTCCGGAGTTTTCGTCGTCCCTGATGCTATGGCCGGAACTGTGGAGTATATCCACAAGGATCAGCAACCCGCTTCGCCTTGACGAAGACGATGCCAAGGAACTCAACAGCAAGGTCTTCCCTTTCTGGATCGATAAGACAATTCTCGAGATAGCAAGGGAGCAGAGCTATGAAGA
>CBDVCO010000150.1:0-2624 GCA_965372515.1 uncultured bacterium
GAAGAGGTCGAGCGCGAGCCTACTCCTTTGCAAAAGCGTCTCGCCGAGTTCGGCAGGCTTCTGGTCTACGCGGCAGGGGCTATCTGCGCCCTGATCTTCCTGCTCGGGGTGCTTCGGGGTTTTGACACGCTGGAGATGTTCCTGACGGCTGTAAGTCTCGCCGTAGCCGCTATACCCGAGGGGCTCCCGGCGGTCGTTACCATAGTGCTCGCCCTCGGCGTTCAAAGGATGGTCAGGCGTAATGGTCTAATAAGAAAGCTCCCAAGTGTCGAGACTTTAGGCTCAGCTTCTGTCATAGCATCGGATAAGACCGGCACCATCACACAGAACCAGATGACGGTCAGGAAGCTCTACCTCGCGACCGGCGAGAGTTTAGAGGTTACCGGCAGCGGCTACGAGCCGGCGGGGGAAATACTTAAGGGTTCGGCTAAAGCGGAGATTTCAGGCGACCCGGCATTTATAAACGCAATGCAGGTGTGCCTTCTTTGTAATAGCGCGGAGCTAAAAGGCGGGGATGGTGGGGAGTGGCTTGTGATTGGCGACCCCACAGAAGGGGCGCTCCTTACGCTGGTTGAGAAGAGCGGAATAAATATAGATGAGCTAAAGGGGGGGCTTACATTTGTAGCCGAGATACCCTTTGACGCGACAAGAAAGATGATGACTACCATATATAAAGACCGGGAAAATATCTACCACGCCTTTACAAAGGGCGCCCCTGAGATGGTCTTGCCGAGGTCCTCTTTTCTCTTTGCCCCGGGCCCAGGGGAAGGCGAGTACGCCCCTATGGATGAGGCCACAAGGCAGTCCGTAATCGAAGTTAACGAGGGCATGGCTAAAGACGCCCTGCGCGTTCTGGCGCTCGCCTACAGGAGGAGCGAGACACCCTTTGACATAACCGACATCGACTCTGTTGAGAGCGGGCTGGTCTTTACAGCACTTGCCGCAATGATAGACCCGCCGAGGCTGGAGGTATTTGACGCGGTAGCAAAGACTGTTAGCGCAGGCATTACGCCGATAATGATAACGGGAGATCACAAGATCACGGCGATGGCCATCGCGAAAGAGATCGGGATACTAAGTGAAAATGAGCTTGCCTTGACAGGCGTTGAGCTGGACGCTTTAACTGAGGCCGAATTTGCTAAACTCCTCCCGCAGATAAAGGTCTACGCCAGGGTAAGCCCGGTCCATAAGATAAAGATTATCAGGGCGTGGAAGGATAGGGGCGAGATAATCGCCATGACCGGCGACGGGGTAAACGACGCTCCGGCGTTGAAGGAGGCCGATATCGGTATTGCCATGGGCATTACCGGAACAGACGTTACAAAGGAGGCGGCCGACATGGTCCTGACCGATGATAATTTCGCTTCCATTGTCAGCGCAGTCGAGGAGGGCAGGGGCATATTCGATAATATAAGAAGGGTCGTCCATTTTCTCCTCTCCTGTAATATCGGCGAGATAGTGCTGTTGCTTGCCGCGGCGCTCATGGGCCTTCCGCTCCCGCTCCTGCCGATCCAGATACTCTGGATGAATCTGGTAACAGACGGCCTTCCGGCTTTGGGGCTGGCCATGGAACCGATAGATGAGAAAGTCATGCAGGAAAAGCCGAGGAAGATAAGCGAGGGCATAGTGACCACACAGCTCATCCGTGTGATGGTGATGCAGGGGCTCTTTATGGCCGCCTGCACGCTCTTTGTCTATGTGATGGAGCTATACTGGTTTGAAAGCGGGCTCGATAAGGCGCGGACGATGGCCTTTATAGTCATAGTCTTTTGCCAGAAGTTTCATATCTTCAACTGCAAAAATATCTGGGAGTCGGTTTTGAACAGAAACATCTTCTCCAATAAGCTCTTAAACCTTAGCGTGCTTTTTATCATAGCGACGCAGGTCGCCCTTGTCTATCTGCCGGGCCTTCAGGAGGTCTTTAAGGTGGTGGCAATCGGCGGCATGGACTGGGTGCTGGTCTTTGCTGTCGCTATACAGCCGCTGGTGTGGATGGAGGTTGTAAAGGCCCTAAGGCGTGGTAAAAGGGTGGAGGCATGAATGAAGCTTGTCAGATAGGGTTCTAAGTGGTATTTTTAGGTTGTGAGATCACAGGGCTTGTTGCCCATAACATACTATGCGGAGGAAAAGACAATGAAGAAGATCCTTTTAAGCGCTCTTGTAATAATTTCTCTTGTGCTCTTGTCACAGTCTACCTCTTTTGCCCGCTGGAAGCCGGGGAAGAAAGAGACAAAAGGTGTCAAGCAGTCTGAGGTGAACTCTACTCTCTCGGACTTTCGCAGTAACGACCCCGGGTTCAGTACGTTCTTCAACGCGGCCTATGGTTACGCGATATTCCCCAGGGTCGCCAAGGGCGGCATCGGCGTCGGCGGCGCATACGGTCAGGGCAAGGTCTATGAAAAGGGTAAGGTTATAGGAACGACCTCAATGACGCAGGTGACAATAGGTTTTCAGCTCGGCGGGCAGGAGTATAGCGAGATAATATTTTTTAAGGATAAAGCTGCGCTCGACGACTTTACCGAAGGCAATTTCGAGCTTGGCGCTCAGGCGAGCGCCGTGGCGATCACCGCAGGGGCCTCGGCCACGACCTCTTATGACGGAGGGGTGGCTATCTTTACAATAAT
>CBDVCO010000151.1:0-2571 GCA_965372515.1 uncultured bacterium
GCTTGTCAAAGAGGAGGGATGATTATGAAAATAGTTGTGTGTTATGACGGGACCGAAAGCTCACAGAGGGTGATTGACAAGGCTGTAGAGACATTCGATCAATCCAAACCGGCCTATGTACTCGCTACCGTGGCCGATATGGGACACGGAGCGGACGTGGAGGACGCATTTGCCACCGAAGAGGTTGAGCATGAATTAAAGGACAAGGCCATCGAGGCCGGCAGGAGTCTCGGCGGAGGTGGCGCCCGGAAGGTGGATCTCGTATTCGCCATGGGTGAGCCGAGGGAGACGCTTGTAGAGATTATAAAGAGGCAGGCCCCCGACTATGTCGTCATCGGGAAGAGAGAGCTTTCTAAGATCGGCGAAATCGAAGAGAGGATACTCGGGAGCGTAAGCGATTATCTGATACATCACACCGATGTCCCGATCCTTATCTGTCACTAGGGCGTGCCGGACCAGTCCGCCACACCAGTGTGGTTTAATACCGCTTCGCGCAATAATAATACTTAAAGGCTCTTGCAGATAAAAGGAATAGGTTAGAGCTAATAATATGAAGGTTCTCAGAATTAAATGGCAACGTCTTTTAATAGACGAAACCGGACAAACTTGTCCCAGGTGCGGTTCAACTGAAAAGGAGATCGATAAGGCGGTAGATACCCTTAAACAGTCTCTTGCTCCATTGGGTATCGAAGTAATCCTTGAAAAGAATGTTCTCGACCCCGTGAGCTTCGCCAAAGATGTTTTAGAATCAAACCGGATCTGGATTGGTGAGAAGCCTTTAGAGGAATGGCTTGGAGCTGAAGTTGGCCAGAGCCTTTGCTGTGAGGTTTGTGGTAACGCAGAATGTAGAACCGTTGAGGTGGGAGAAAGGAGTTATGAAACGATTCCAGCTCATTTAATAATCAAAGCTGGTCTTGCTGCAGCTTCGAAGATGGTTTCCACCGAGCCAAAAGAAACGTGTTGTAAAAATAATAGTTGAGCTTCGAAAAGAAGACCTCGACCGTCTGTCCCGCCCTAAGGCTTCTTTTTTCGTTTGCAGTGCGATCTCACCGGGCAGATGTCGCACTTGGACTTCCCGCAGAAATCTTTACCAAGCCTTAAGAGCGCCGCCTCGAAGTCGGAAAACTTCCGGCCCGGGACCTCTTCCCTGGACCAGATCTCGCAAAGAGAGTCCAGGAGGTCCTCGCCTTGAACCGTAAGGTCCAGGTTTCGGGCGGCCTCCTTTATAAACCTAGAGGGTTCAGGGGTCGCCATGGGCCAGACCGAGCGGAGCTCCCTTAGGAAGATGTTTACGGTTATATCTCCTATTCCTTTGCCCAGCCCCTTGAGGCGGGCCTTGAGGTCCTCGAAGTCAGAGGCCGCCTTGTAAAGCCTGTTTAAATCCCCGCCATAGCTCTTTTCCAGGTCCGCCGTTATCTCAAGCAGTTTCGTTGCCGTTGAAAAGTCGTACCTTGCATATCCCCCGTCGTCCAGTATCTTTACGAGCCCGTCCCAGCCCGTCTCCTGTATCTTCCTCGGTGTGCAGACCCCGCGACTTTCAAATTCCCTGTAGGTCCTTGCAGCGATATCCGATGATATCCTCGCGCCGTATAATTTAGAGGCCAGGAACCACTTAAATATCTCGTCTGAGTCGCCCCCTGAAAGGTCAATCCCAAGCTCTCTTGAGTACATGCCGCCCGGAGAAGCGATAAGGGTGCTGGGTAGTGAAGGCTTCATCTAAGACCCCTCTTTCTAGGTCCTCTTCTACAAAAAGGTACTCTCAGGGGGCACTTATTACTTCAAGTTCGTTTATAACATCGTTTACGCCCCAGACATACCAGGCATCGTTCTCAGCGGCCTCCTTCTGTTCCTCGCTCATGACCGTCCCTGAAAGCGTTACTACCCAGTCCTCGGTCGTAACCTTGATAGCGCTTTGGTCAACGAGCCGGTCCTTTTCGAGCACGATCCTCAGGGCGTCGGTCACCTCGCTTGCCCTGTCCTCTTCGGGGGGCTCGACTTCGAGGCTGTTGATGACCTCTGTCACGCCGGGTACCCACCACGCGAGTACGCCGGCGAGCCGCTTGTGTGTCAGCGAACCCACCTTGCCCTCAATGTCCACTACATCCTCGTTTACTTCGAGGGTAATATTCGAGGCGTCGAGCGTCGGCTCCTCGGTAAAGGAATCGCGGATGTGGGCGGCTATCTCTCTGTCGCCCATGTGGGACGCGGCCCGTACCCGGAGCCTGTCAATAACCCCGGAGACGCCCTTAAGGCCCAGGGCGATAAAGAGCGCCTTCTTCTTTTGACGGATCCCCTCCACGGTGCCTTCGATAAGAAGGGCGTCGCCTTCGATCTTTATCTTAATCGGGTTGATCCTGGGATCGATTTTCAGGGTGTCGGTAAGCTCGGCCTTGAGCCTCTTTACGGGATCGGGTATGTCCGGCATTAGATATCCCCCTTTCTTTGTCCTTCACGCAGTATAGCACGGGGGCTCTTGTCGCTCAACTTTATCTGCATGAGTGGGGCGGGTCAGTAGGGTGGGCCGGACTGGTCCGCCACACTAGTGTGGTTTAATACCGCTTCGCGGAAAAA
>CBDVCO010000152.1:0-2562 GCA_965372515.1 uncultured bacterium
TTATAAAAGGAAATTTCATACAATTTTCAGGGCACGCCTGACATCAAAAAAGGGCTTGCGGAAAACCCGCAAGCCCTTGAATTTTCTGGTGGAGCTGAGGGGGGTCGAACCCCTGACCTCGTGTCTGCCAGACACGCGCTCTCCCAACTGAGCTACAGCCCCAAAATTGTAAGGAGTTAATTTATCACTACTTTAGCTCCGGTGTCAAATAAAATTAACTGCCCATTTGTTAGCCCTTTACATATAATCCCTTTAGATTTATACTTTTATATTGGTTTACTGCTCTAAGAAGTCTATGCCCCTGTTAATTTATTCATAGAGAGAACGGATGGCCCTTATAAACTTTAGATATTTACAAGTTCGGCTACGCTCGATTATCGCCACTTTCATCTTCTTTGCGGCGGCCTCTGCCCTTTTTCCGGCTAGCCCGCTTGCTTCGGATAAGCTTACACTCTTGGACGCCTACAGCCTTGCGCTTAAAAACCACGAATCCATAGCCATAGCCAGGGAAGGGCTTGTCCAGAGTAGCAAATCCACCACCAAGGCCTATGCAAAGATACTCCCAAGCCTCTCAATCAATGGTTCGTACAGGAAGTACAGCGAGCAGAAGAGCAGCGGCGCCTTTCTTCTTCAACCCGATTCCAATACCGCCGTGGAGGTCAAGATCGAACAACTCCTCTTCGGAGGCGGCAGGGGTATAAGCTATATAAGGCAGGCCAAAAAAGGAGAGCTCGCCAGCACCAGCGCGCTGGAGCTCGCGAGAGAGCTGGTGATAATAGAGACGGCAAGGGCCTTTTACGGGGCGCTTCGGGCCGCAAGGGAGGTCGAGATAAATGAGGCCTCTTTAAAAAGGGCCGAGCAGCAGCAGAAGGTCAGCAGGGCGAGGCTGAGCGCCGGGATGGCCACCAAGACGCTGGTGTTAAGGGCCGACGCGGAGGCGGCCGGAATATCGGCCGAGTTATTTAGAGCCAGAAACGACCTTAAGAACGCCATATGGAGGCTCAGCCGTATTACAGGTGCAAAGGCAGAGGATATAGTCGTCTACCCCCCGCCGGAGGATGGTACCCCGGACGGGGGTGTGGAGGGATTTGTCGAGACCGCCTTAAAAGAGAGGCGCGATTATCATATAGCGGAGCTGGAGCGCGAAATAGCAAAACATGGCGTGGGTTACGCGCGCGGCGCTTATCTCCCGACCGTTACTCTCGAAGGGGTCTATTTAAACAGGGACCAGTCGCCGCAGACGACTTTCTACCTTGAAGAGAGCGTCTACGGAGGGGTAAATATCTCAATGCCTATCTTCGAAGGAGGGCTAAGGGTGGCCGACGTCGGCGAGGCGAAGAGTAAATTAAGGGAGGCCGAGTTCGCTCGTCTTTCCCTTGTACGCGATATTGAGATCGAGGTGAGAGAGGCCTATAATAATGTCGAGACCCTATCCCATATCATAGAGTCCTTTTCCAAACAGCTCTCTTTCGCCAGGGAGAATTACGATATGGTCTTTAAGCAGTTTACCTACGGAATACTCGATAACATGGACGTTATAGATGCCGACACCACATTGGTGGAGGCCCAATTGGGGCTTATGAACGCGAAATACGACCATCAACTGGGTATACTCGAACTCAAGAGGAGCACCGGGGTGCTGCTCGGCGAGGTGGAGAGATCGCTTGAACCTACGGAGGCCCAGTGAGACGAATCGCGTATCTTATAGCGCTACTGGCCGTAGCCCTTCCCCTTATTGGTTGCACAAAGGACGACTCGACGGGGACCGGTGTAGAGCCCGTTCCGCCCAAGGTAAGGGTAGTCCGGATCGCCGACAGGGTCGGCGTGCAAAATAAGATCGAGGTGAGCGGACATATAGAACCGAATGTCGAGGCGCTCTTAAGCTCCACTATCGACGCGCAGGTCAAAGCCGTACATGTCAGCCTGAATGAGAGGGTAACAAAGGGAGAACTGCTTGTCGAACTCGATGCGGGCCCGGGACAAAAGCGCGCCTCCCAGCATGTCATCTCTCCTATAGACGGGCGCGTGGTAGAACTCTTTATGGAGAAGGGGGAGCGGATAAGAGAGGGAGACGAACTCCTTCGGATCAAGAATATGAGTAGCGTCAGGGTCGTCTTCAGGCTCGACGCCATGCACTATGAGGATATGCGCGTCGGGCAAGGCGTAAGGATGAGCGTGCCCGGACTGCCGGGGCTTCGTTTTATCGGTTCTGTCTATTCAATAGCCGACGAGATAGACGAGGCAGACTCCACCTTCGAGGTCCAGGCAATGGTCAGAAATCCGCAGGGAAAACTCAAGGCCGGCCTTAAGGCCAATGCCATCATAGATACGGGGATAACCAAAGACGTCCATATGATACCCTCCTCAGCGCTCGTCCAAACACTTGACAAGGAAGTCCTCTATGTCGTCGAAGACGACCTCGCAGTTGAAAGAGAGGTCGTGATTATCCGCAGGACAGACGATACCCTGCAAGTCCTTGAAGGCCTCGCCAGAGGCGACCTGCTGGTGATAGATAAGGACAAAGACCTGACCGATGGGGCCAAAGTAGTTATTATAGATTGA
>CBDVCO010000153.1:0-2540 GCA_965372515.1 uncultured bacterium
TAATGGCGTGGAGGCTTACCAGCGGCAAAGAGAGCACAATGGCCGAGATCAATATTACCCCGCTTACAGATGTTATGCTCGTCCTGCTGGTCGTCTTTATGGTCACAAGCCCGCTCCTGATGATGGAGTCGATGAAACTGAAGCTCCCGCAGGCCAAGAGTTCAGGAGAAGAGAAGGGGCTCGCTACCGTAGTCTCCATTTCAAGCGACGGTCTCTTTTATCTAAATAACGAGCCGATAGAAAAGTCCGACCTTGAGGAGATGTTAGCTATAGAGTTGAAGAGCGAAGATGATAACGCTGTTATACTGAAGGCCGATAAAACGGTTAGCCACGGTCTCGTGGTCGAGGTGCTCGACATGGCCAGAAAGGCGGGGGCCGAAAAGCTCTCCATAGCGACAGAGCCCGTGGCGGGCGAGTAGGCCTGGGGAGGCTCAGTGAAGTGCGCTTCCATAGATATCGGCACCAATACCCTGAGGGTACTTGTGGCGGAGCTGACCGGCGGGGCCACTCTTAAGCCAAAGCTCCACAGGCGTTTTATAACGAGGCTCGGCAAGGGCTTTATTGAGGATAGGGGTATTGATGAGGCCAGTGCCGAGAGGGCCTTCGATGTTCTCGGTGAGATAGGGTCGATCCTTCAAACGCAAGCCCCTGATCTTGTAGATGCCGTCGCGACGAGTGTAGTAAGGAGAGCCGTCAATAGAGAGTGGTTCGTATCAGAGGGTGAAAAAAGGCTTGGCAATGAAATAAGGGTTATTGATGGTGATGAGGAGGCGCGGCTCTCTCTATTGGGTGTCGCCTCTGTCTTAAGCGAATCCGGCCTCGACAAAAAGAGGCTCGTGATGGACATAGGCGGCGGGAGTACCGAGTTTATATTCGCTGATGGCGACGATATAAAGGCCTCTATCAGTATGGAACTCGGGGTCGTGCATTTGATTGAAAAGTTTCTTTTGAGCGATCCGCCGGGTGTTGATGAACTGGATGCGTTAAGAGGGTCGATAGAGGCGTCGATCGATGAGCTTAAAGTTTTGGCTAAGGCGCAATCTATAGACCCGCTTGAGTTTTCATCTAAGGCCGTTTTTGTCGGTACGGCCGGCACTGTGACGACCCTTAGCGCGATGCACCTGGGGCTAAGCGAGTATGACCCGGAGGTTATAAACAGCTCAGTGCTTACAAGCGATGAGGTAGAAGGGCTTTTTGACCGCTTAAAGAAGCAGACGATGAAAGAGAGGCTTCAAGAGGCCGCTCTTGAAGAGGGCAGGGAAGACTTGATAATCGCCGGCGCGCTTATCGTGCTCCTGGTTATGAAGGCATTTGGTTTTAAAGAGATGTTGGTTAGCGACGCCGGTCTCTTAGAGGGAATTATGCTGGATTCATTCTTACAAAATTCAAAAAAATAAAAGGGGGGGCACGGTGAATATTAAAGAGGGACTGACTTTTGACGATCTGTTGCTCGTGCCGGGCTATTCAAAGACGCTACCGAGGGATGTGGACGTCTCTACCCGGCTTACAAAGAAGATACAACTGAATATCCCCCTGATGAGCGCGGCTATGGATACAGTTACCGAATCGAACATGGCCATCGCCATTGCTCAGGAAGGCGGCATGGGAGTAATCCATAAGAACCTCACCATTGAAGGTCAGGCGCAGATGGTCGACAAGGTCAAAAAGTTCGAGAGCGTGATTATAAGCGACCCCAAAACACTCTCGCCGGATCAGAAGATAGCCGACGCGCTCGATATAATGAAGAAGGAGCATATATCGGGCTTTCCTATTATAAAGAGCGGCAAGCTTGTCGGGATGCTCACCAACAGGGACCTTAAATTTGAGACGAACCCGAACCGCAAGATCAACTCAGTTATGACAAAGAAGGTCTTTACCGGCAAGGTGGGTATCTCTATTGAGGAGGCCAAGCGCATTCTTCACAAGCACAGGATAGAGAAGCTCCCGGTGGTCGACGCAAAGGGGCAACTTAGAGGCCTTATAACGGTAACCGATATCGAAAAGCGTGAGAGGTTCCCGAATTCCTGTAAAGACAAGCACGGAAGGTTAAGGGTCGGCGCGGCGGTTGGTGTTTCATACGACCTCGACGAGCGCGCTGACGCACTGCTTAAAGCCGGGGCCGACGTGATAGTCGTGGATACGGCACATGGACATTCAAAGGGCGTTATAGAAGCGGTAAGAAGGCTTAAGAAGAATTTCAAAGGCTCGCAGGTGATAGCGGGAAACGTCGCGACAGGCGAGGGCGCAGACGCCCTCATCAAAGCGGGCGCTGACGCCGTCAAGGTAGGTGTCGGGCCGGGCTCCATATGCACCACCCGTGTGGTGAGCGGCATAGGGGTCCCGCAGGTGAGCGCCGTAATGGAGGCCGTGCGTGCGGCGCGGAAGAAGGGTATCCCCGTAATAAGCGATGGAGGAATAAAGTTCTCAGGTGATATAACCAAGGCGCTGGCCGTAGGGGCATCTGTCGTGATGATAGGAGGGCTCTTCGCCGGGACCGACGAGAGCCCGGGAGAGACGGTGCTCCTGCAGGGACGCACCTT
>CBDVCO010000154.1:0-2514 GCA_965372515.1 uncultured bacterium
AAATCGCTCCTTGTCTTCGGAGCGGTCATCGAAGCCAGAGACGCCTATACCGGCGGTCATGTCTGGAGGGTCGCCAGGTTCTCCGAGGTCTTGGCAAGAAGAGAGGGCCTCTCCGACCAGGAGACTTTCAGGGCGTCGATGGGCGGCTTTATCCATGACATAGGGAAAGTGGGTATACCGGATAATATACTGAACAAACCCGGCAAGCTGACAGAGCTGGAATATGAGATCATGCGCGCGCACCCTGAGATCGGCCGCAAGATCCTTGCCGCGCACCCGCTCGCCCCTCTTGTAATAGACGCTATCGGCCACCATCATGAACGCACGGACGGCCATGGATATCCCGAAGGCCTTCCAAGAGATGAGATATCGATATACTCAAAGATCGTTACCATCGCGGACGCCTTTGACGCGATGACAAGCACAAGGGTATACCGTAAGGCAATGACAAAAGAGAAGGCAATAGAGATTCTTCAAGAGAATAGGGGCTCTCAATTTGACGCCGAAGTAGCAGATCATCTAACCTCGTTCAGCGCCTCCGGCGAGTTGGACCAAATAATAGGAATGAGCGACGAGGGCAGGCCTATACTTACCTGCCCGTCCTGCGGCCCTGTTATCGCCGTGGGGAGAGAGAAAAGAGACGGAGATAAGATCTGCTGCAATTCGTGTAAGACCGAATTTGTGTTGAATAAAAAGAAAGGTTTCTTTGAGATCGAGCCCACGGGCGAGAAACAACCGGCGGCCCAGCCGGAGATCGACGTTGTACAAATTGACGAGATCGCCCGAAAAGCCCCAAGAGAGATAGATATATAAGGTAACCCATGGATAAGAGCAAGCTCTGGTATATAAGCACGAACAAAATATTCATTGATCTCCCTAAGGAGGATAAAGAGCTGATGGCCTCCATGATGATCCCCCGTAGTATCAAGAAGAGGGCTCTGGTCTATAGCGAGGGAGACAGCGCCGACAAACTATATATTCTAAAAGAGGGGCGCATCAAGATAACCCGCCTTGGTGAAGACGGCAAGGAATTGACGATGGATATCATTGAACCGGGCGACATCTTCGGTGAGCTGACCCTGGCGGGAGAGACGGAGCGGGAGACTAACGCCGAGGCCCTTGAGGACTCCTTTATCTGTACCGTAGCGAGAGATGATTTTGAAAATTTCCTTAAGATGAGGCCGAACCTCACCTTCACCATAACCAAGTGGATAGGGGTACGGCTAAGAAAGATCGAGAACCGTTTTGAAAACCTTATCTTTCAGGATGTTAGAATGAGGCTCTACTCTCTCCTTCTGGATCTGGCCGAGAAATACGGTGAAGATGTGGCAGCGGGACGTAAGATCGCCATAAAGCTCTCCCACCAGGAGTTGGCCAACCTTATCGGGGCGACGAGGGAGACTGTCACCTTCGAACTGAACAAGATGAAGAAGCTCGGTGATCTCATAGTTGAGGAAAAAGAATTTATTCTCCCCTCCAAGCATAAGAACACCGGGTAATACGAATTAATATCCTCTATTAAATCCCTTCACCTGAAATAACTTCCTCAAAGACTTTTTTGTAATCCAGCTTACATCTTTTCCCATAGATCTCCGTTATCCTTAAACCATGAGCAGAGATCGAACAACAGAGCCTACTTCAAGTGGGACTAAAGAGAGAGCAGAAAGTCCACAGGAGTGCTGTATTCTTCTGAAGAAGGGCAAAGAGGTTGAGCTTGGCACTCCTGAGTTGTGCTCTGAGAAGAAGGATGAAGAGGAGTAGGCGGCTATTGCCAGGCACAAAAACAATGCGATCATAAAAGAGAGGAGTCTGTCATGCGGTTAAAGGTAGGTGAAAAGGTAAAACGAATAAAACTCCCGGCTATTGACGGTTCGGTCTTTGATACGGAGAGGCTTCGTGGAAAACCGTTTATGCTCTCATTCTTCCGTTTTGCCGGTTGTCCGTTCTGTAATATGCGCGTTCACAAACTCGTCAAGCGCTATGCTGAGCTAGGTGACGGCTTCGTAATCGTCGCGGTCTTTGACTCGCCTATAGCTAATCTTGTGCGCCAGATAAAGGGCCATAAAGCTCCCTTTCCAGTACTCGCAGACGAGCATAATCAATACTACAAAGAGTACGGCATCGAGCATTCCATTGGCGGTGTCATTAAAGGGATGTTGCTTCGTATGCCGACGCTCGTAAAGGCGATGGCTAAAGGTTATCTGCCGACGACCATTAAGGGCAGCATAACCACCATGCCGGCCGATTTTTTAATCGACAAGAACGGGATAATCCAAAGGGCCTATTACGGAAGCGACGAAGGGGACCATCTGGCGTTTGAAGATATCAAGGCCTTCTCCTTGAAACAAGAGACGCCCAAAGAAAGCATGCGGTCGGCGGGCTAAGCCATATTGCGGGCAAGGTTTAATTTCAATAACAGACATTTAAGGGGGATCAAATGAAAAAGATACTGGGAGCACTGGTAATTCCGATCATTCTGGTTGCGTTTATCGGCATTGCCGAAGCGGCCGAGCC
>CBDVCO010000155.1:0-2444 GCA_965372515.1 uncultured bacterium
TGCTCGGCGAGGAAAGCAAGGGGGCTACGATAAAGCTTACCGACCAAGCGGATATGACGCTTCGGGTAATGCTCCAGCCGAGGTTCGACTTCGGAGACCTTATAGAGAACTCGGCTGGTACTTCTTATGAGAGAGAGGGCGACCTCTACTTCAGGAGGGCGCGTCTCTATGTGAAGGGCAACCTGATAGAGAATCTACAATACAACCTTACCCTTGAGGCGGATAAGTGGGATAAGACAGGAAACGCCGATAACGTGGGGCTCTACTACGCGTATCTGCGCTATCACTACATGGACGAATTGAATGTGGAGATCGGCAAGCATAAGCTCCCGTACTCAAGGATCTCGCTCACATCTTCTTCAAAGCAGCTCATAATCGACGGCCCGGCGAGCGTCGGCGCGGCCAAGGATCTCTTTGGCGACTACGGTCAGTTCATGGTGATGGCCGACGGGAAGATCAATAAGCTTAAAGCGGGAGAGATAAAGTACTACGTTGCCTTTGCGGACGGGATCGCCAGTGGCGACACCGTCGCCGCCGGACGCACCGCGCACAGCGCCGGTCCGCTCATTATCGGAAGGGTTGAGTTTTCACCCAAAGGCTACATAGAAAAAAAGAAGAGCGACGCCCATCTCGGTAAAGGCAAACACCTGACAGTAGGGCTTAACTACGCATTTCAAAACTCCATTGAGTTTAACGAGAACATATATTCTCAGGATAGACGGTTATGGGGCCTCGATATCTCAGGCCACTACGAGGAGCTGACCCTTCAGTTCGAGTATAACTCCGTTAAAGAAGATTCAAACGACCCGGTAATAGCCGACGTGGAGCCAAGAGGATGGTACGCGCAGGCAGGATATTTTATTGCCGGGCCCGATATAGAGCCGGTCGTTAGATATGAAATATTCGACCAGGACTCGAATGTAAACGCCTCAAAGGAAGAGATAATCACCGTCGGCCTGAACTGGTACCCCAAAGGCCATTCCCTCAAGGTCGGAGCAAATATCGTCCATAGCGAATTCGAGACAAATGCCGACGGATACCTCGCAAACGACGACACCTCAAATACCCTCCAAATCCAAGGCCAATTTTACTTTTAGACGGTTATACCGGGGGAAACTTTTTGTAGAAAGTTTCCCCCGGACCCCCTTCAAAGACTTTTGGGTCTTCTGTTCAACCTACCCATCCCAACTTCTTCGAGGTTGTGGTGGGTAGGTTGAACAGACTCAAAAATTTTTGGAGAGAGTTTGAGAGAAACTTTTTACAAAAAGGTTCTCTCAATATAATCCTCTAAAAGCAAAGTATTGGTTTTTTTGTGGTCTTATGGTATCAATGGTCTTTATGGAGGGGGTGCAATTTTATGGCAAAGCCCAGGGTATTATTTTTATGTATCGGCAACACCTGCAGGAGTCAGATGGCGGAGGGTTTCGCGAGAACCTACGGCAAGGGTCTTGTCGAGATCAAGAGTGCGGGCACCAGTGCGTTCGGCGAGGTAAATGGTCTTTCGACCGCTTCCATGGCCGAGCTTGGTATTGATATAAGCGTGCAGAGCTCGGACCAGCTTTCAGGCGATATGCTCGACTGGGCCGACGTTGTAGTAACGCTTGGTTGTTGTAAGGCGGATGAGCTTTGTCCGGCGGACTTTCAGGGTCGAAAGCTCGACTGGCCCATAGCCGATCCCTTTGGCGGTCCTATGGATACGATGGAGCGTGTTAGGGACGATATTGAGGAGCGTGTAAGGGGGCTTTTAGAGGAATTAAGTCCGAATGAGGAGGGGGTAGGGGATTGAGCAGTAAGGGCAAAAAGATACTGGTGGTCGATGACGAGGAGGATATATTAAATCTGCTCTCATACAACCTTAAGAAGGCCGGCTTTGAGGTCGTAACCGCCCAGGACGGCCCCGAGGCCCTGGAGCTTGCCGTAAAGGAGCCCCCCGGCTTGATACTGCTTGATATTATGCTGCCCAATATGGAGGGAACAGAGGTCTTAAAGAGATTAAAGGCCGACCCTGCTACGCTGGGTGTGCCGGTTATAATGCTCACGGCCAAGGGTGAAGAGATAGACCGTATCGTGGGCTTTGAACTCGGCGCGGACGATTACATCACTAAGCCCTTTAGCCCGAGGGAGTTGATCTTGAGGGTCAGGGCCATCTTTAAGAGGGTCGATGACGCCCCTGCTGCCCCAGGTGATGTGATCAGTTTTAAAGAGCTTACACTCGATAAGACCAGGCACAGGGTGACGGTCGGGGGTAAGGCTGTAGAGCTTACCTCGCGGGAGTTTAAGCTCCTGGCCGCGCTCCTTGATGCAAGGGGGAGGGTGCTTACGAGGGATAGGATCCTCGATATGGCCTGGGGCCACGATTTTTTTGTAACTCCGAGGACTGTGGATACGCATATAAGGCGCCTTAGGAGCAAGCTAAAGGGCGCCGGCGCCTATATAGAGACAAT
>CBDVCO010000156.1:0-2443 GCA_965372515.1 uncultured bacterium
TGCCTCATCCATCTGGGCGCCGCTTACAACCTCAACGCCTGCCAGACCGTCACCGAACCAATACCGGTCTTCTTCGATATCAAAGGCCAACCACTTAGGAGTCCCGTGAAGGATGGCCTCTCCCCTTGAATACCTTACTGCCGACCTCATCTCCTGAACGCTTTTGCGGAGCCCCAGCCCGTAGAACGACTTTGATAAAACCGGTAGGGTCAATGTGGTAATGAGTCCTACTATCACCAGGACAACGACCAGTTCAATGAGTGTAAACCCCTTTGTTGAAAGGATACACTCAGTCCAGCCCCTTCCAACTCGTGACATCCTGTTCTTCTCCTTCCCCGCCAGGAGAGTCGTCCTTGCCATACGATATGAGGTCATAATCGCCATGCTCTCCCGGGGAGATATAAATATAAGGATTGCCCCATGGATCATTTGGGACCTCCTTTCTAATATAAGGCCCGTTCCATTTCTCAACATCCGGATCTACCCTGAGTGACGCTAGACCCTCATCGGTCAACGGATACCTTCCAACCTCAAGACGGAAAGAGTCCAGTGCCGTTGCGAAAAGCTCTATCTGAGCCTTTGCGGCCTTTGTATTGGACTTGCCGATATGCCCAAAAAGCCTTGGTGCGACCAGCGCCACCAGTAGCCCCAGTATCACCATGACCACCAGGATTTCCACAAGCGTGAAGCCCTTATTAAATCTCTTCTCAGTTAAGACAGTCATACCTTCTCCTTGGCTAAAATGGGATCTCGTTAATACTAAATATTGCCAACAACATTGAGATGACTATAGACCCTACAAGCAAACCCATAAAGAGTATCAGGGAAGGCTCCAAGAGCGACAAGAGCCGCTTTATATACTCTCCAACCTGCTTATCGAAAGTATCGGCGATCTCGATTAAAATTTCCGGGAGCCGCCCTGTCTCTTCTCCAACGCTTATCATCTCAACGGCCAAAGAAGGAATAAACGGGTTTCCCTTAAGTGAACCCCCGATACTCTCCCCCCTTTTAACCCTGGCCTGGAGCGCACCGATGGTCTCAACTATGATCCTGTTTATCGCAACCTCCCTTACTATACCCAGAGACTCTAGAATCGGCACTCCACCGTTTAGAATGGTGCCGAGCGTTCTGGCGAACCTTGCGACCTCTATCCTTTGCACAAGCCCTCCAATAACCGGAAGTCTGAGCTTTAAATCGTCCCAAACGAGCTTGCCGCTCGGAGTATTGATATAATAACGGCAACAAAAAACCGTCATAAGAAAAAGAAAAAGTATCAACCACCAGTACTGAACAACTACTTGACTAAGACCGAGAAGGAGTTCTGTAGAAAGAGGCAGACCGACGCCGATATCAGAGAAGGTCGACGCGAACTTGGGTATGACAAAGAGCAACAATATGATTATCGAGACACCGCTTACAAAAGTCAGGAAGGCCGGATAGACCAGGGCGGACTTTATCTGTCCCCTTATCTCCTGCGAGCGTTCGAGAAACTCCGCCAGCCTCTCAAGCGTGGTCTCCAAAGTGCCGCTCGACTCGCCGGACCTTACCATGTTGACATAAAGCCTGGAAAAGATTTTCGGATGTCCGGCTACGGCATCGGCCAGCGAACTACCGCCTACGACATCCCTTAAGACCTCTTTCAATACTCTGGAAAAGGGTTTATCGGCCGGCCTATTCTCTATTAATATCCTAAGCCCCCGATCAAGCGAAACACCGGCACGAAAAAGGCTCGACATCTCCTTTGTAAAAGCCAGGAGTTCTCCCCGGCTAACTCTTTTAAAGCTAAAGCCGAAGGTTAGTCCTGAACCAGCCTCTTGAGTGTCGTCATTAACGGCTATACGTATGGGTATAAGACCGAGTTCCTGAAGCTTACTCGCAACAAAGAGCTCTTCCGGGCCTTCCATTGATCCGTCGACAACCTTTCCATCCGAATCGGTCGCCCTGTATGTAAAACTCTTTTTCAAATTCACTGCCTCTGCTATTCAACGACTCTAAGTTCCAGGTCATCACACCAGAGCGTGCCGCTACCCTCAAGCTCGCAAAGTATCTGTAGCTCTTCCGTACCGTCGCCCACAACAACCTGCAATAGAACCTCGGTCCAGTCCTTCGTGCCTGAAAGGTCGTAGCTCATGGCGGTTGTAGCTAAAAAAGTTTCTTCCTTAAGACCCCTAAGCCCCCTGAGTACTATAGCCGCTGTACTGTTTGCGGAAACATCCCTTGATCTTAAATACCCCGAGAGCTTGAGCTTTCTCCCTGCGGGAAAGCTCTTGATCTGCTGACGCCAGCTCAGAGTCTTTCTGCTCCCCCCCTCCTTATTAACGATGGCAACAGAACGTCTCCCCCGGTGCGACACTTTACCGTCCCATGAAAATATAGTCCCTTGCTTAGAGCCTCCGAGAAAATCACCACCCCCGTAAGATGCCCCCCCGGCCCATGATGCCAC
>CBDVCO010000157.1:0-2395 GCA_965372515.1 uncultured bacterium
CGGGCCGGGGGAGATGACGATCCTGTCGGGAGCGAGCTCTTTTATCTCGTCGATCCTAATCGCGTCGTTCCTGTATACGCGCACATCCTCACCCATCTCGGCCAGGTACTGGACAAGATTGTAAGTGAAGGAATCGTAGTTGTCTATCATCAAAAGCATTTCTCTATCCGTACTCCTTTTGCTTGGTGCTATTGTTTTGAGAAGACTCTTTTGTAAGTGAGCTTCCTCGAATTCTTTGAGAGACTTTTGGCGTTTCTATCCAGATTCATACCCCCATTCTTTTCGGGGGTATGAATCTGGAGTAACATTAAAGTTTTTTGAAGGAGTTTGAGGAAACTTTTTTTCAAAAAAGTTTCCTCATTATAATTGGTCCGTGGGTTACTTTCTGGTAATTCGGTTAAAGCCGGAGCAGGGTATGATCTCGACCTTGTTTTTCAGCACGTGGTCGAACAGGAGGTTGAGGCCGAGGTTATCGCTTGAGATATGGCCCGCTATGAGGACGTTTATGTGGTGTTTTTCGGCCTCTTTGCGATGTTCTTCGGACATATGCATACCGACTACTGTGCTGACACCGGCCTGGGAGAGCTTTTCGTATGCGTCTTTACTGCCTCCCGTGCCTCCGGTCATATCGACGAAGACCTTACCGGCAGTGCGCTTGGGTGAGCCGCAGACGACCTTGGGGGCGACAGTATCATTGATGGCCTTTTGATATTCGGGGATCTCTCGAAGTATATCGACAATGTCTGAGACCCTGTGGGGTTTTTCCTTGTCGAATATTTTCTGCAGGTAATCGACGACCGCGTTGTCTGATGGGGTATGGACGCAGATAAAAGGTATATCAAGGAGCCGTGCCGCGTCGACGGCGCGTGTGTGGTTGGCGGGCATGAGGCGTCTCTCTATCTCGGAGATGCGTTTACCCATGATGGATTCCGCGACGTTTATGGGCACGCCGTACTTTGAGAGTATGCCGGACTGCATATCCATGACGTCGTAGAGCGAGGCCATTGCCCTGCCCTCCGGGTGATGGGCTATTACGAGGTCGATCTTCTCGCCCCGTTCCCTTAGGCGGTCCGCGAGGAGGATCTCACCGACCTCGATGTCGATTCCGAGCATGGCGCGTTTGACTTTCGTCTCAGGGTCGCCGTTCAGGATGCGGGTATCGGAGTAGGGGTTTTTGAGCTTTTCAAGGTCAAAGCCCTCCTTATCCTTATCCTTTAAGGCGTCGTAGTCTTTCTTCGCGTCTTTAAGCTCGCGCTTTACCTCGCCACGGCCTCTGGGGTCGAGTTCGATACCGCGTTTGTACGCACCTTCGTAGATCTCTTTTATCTTCATAACAGACTCCTATAAAAAGAGCCCCTTAACCACCAAGGAGTTCTTTTACAATCGCGCTTACCACCTTGCCGTCAGCCTTGCCCTTTGCCTTGGCCATTGCGGCCTGCATGAGCTTACCCATATCCTTCATCGAGGTTGCATTGGTCTCGGTTATCGCCGCCTTTACGATTGAGCGAAGTGCGTCTTCTGATAACTGCTCCGGGATATAGCCTTTGAGTATCTCCAACTCGGCGCGTTCTTTATCGGCCAGGTCCTGACGGCCGCCCTTTTCAAACTGCTCGATGGAGTCATGCCTCTGCTTGACCTGGGCGAGCGCGACCGCCTGAACTTCGTCGTCTGTGATATCTCGCCTCAGGTCCTTCTCTTTGTTCTTCACGGCAGAGAGAAAGAACCGAAGCGTGGAGACGGTCTCCTTATCCTTTGCCTTTAAGGCTTTAACTACACTCGCGCTTATATCTTCCTTTAGACCCATAAAAAACCTCCAAAAACTACTGTTAAAACAAAATATTAACTGAAAAAGCTAATATTTTCCCTTAAGTCAAGTGGATCTCTAAATAGAGTATATTTCTTAAAAGATCTCCTTGCCGTCAAGGTCAAGGAGGCGTTGCCAGTCGTGGTCGACCTGGTCCTGGAACCTGGTCAGGAGTTCTTCATGGTCGCCCTTGAAGAGGTGCTTAAAGCGCCCCTGAAGCTTTAGCCAGTCGCGTATCGGCAGCTTCTCTTTGGGCTTGTAGTTGATCTTCAAGACTCCCTCCTCGACCTCATAGAGCGGCCAGAAGCAGGTATCTACCGCGTACTTCGCGTGAGCCATGGAGTCCTGCGGGGTCGTATACCAGCCGAGCGGACAGGGAGAGACCACATTCATGAAGGTCGGCCCATTAATGGCCAATGCCTTTGTCGCCTTTTTGGCGAGGTCCGCCCAGTTGTGCGGCGACGCTTGCGCGACATACGGCACCCCGTGGGCGACCACTATGCGTGTGAGGTCTTTACGGTATTCCTGCTTGCCTGCTATCACCTCGCCTGCCGGGCTGGTCGTGGTAGCGCTTCCAAGCGGCGTAGCGCT
>CBDVCO010000158.1:0-2347 GCA_965372515.1 uncultured bacterium
CACAGGGAGAGCCACGTACACGACGTTATAATAACAAAGGAAGCGCCAAACTACAGACAGGAAGATTAGTTTTAAATTATAATCCATGGACATTCACTCCAAGAAGATACTCATTTTAGATTTCGGTTCTCAGTATACGCAGCTCATAGCTCGCAGAATTCGCGAGGCTAAAGTCTACTGCGAGATCCACCCATATAATATCGGGATAAAGAAGATAAAGTCTTTCGACCCTGCGGGCATAGTCCTCTCCGGCGGCCCGGCGAGTGTCTATGATAAAAAAGCCCCGAAGATAGATAAGAAGTTATATTCGCTTGGCATCCCAATCCTCGGGATCTGCTACGGCATGCAGTTTACGGCGAAGCTCTTTGGCGGAAAGCTTGCACGGAGTACCAGGCGCGAGTACGGGCCGGCCAGTGTCAATGTCTTTGATAAGAACGGCCTCTTTCACGCTATCGGCAAGAGCTCGCTCGACGTCTGGATGAGCCACGGCGACGGGGTGGATAAGGTCCCCAGGGGTTTTAAGGTTACGGCCAGGACAAAGAACGCGGTCATAGCCGCCATGGCGGACGCTAAGCGTAGGATATACGGCCTCCAGTTCCATCCCGAGGTCGTCCATACCCCGAAGGGCGCAAAGATCTTAAAGAACTTCGTCTTTCGTATCTGCGGATGTAAGCCCGTATGGAGTATGAAGAGCTTTGTCGATACCGCCGTCGAGGAGATCAGGGAGCGCGTCGGAGACAAGCGCGTGATATGCGGCATAAGCGGCGGCGTGGACTCGGCTGTCGCCGCTGTCCTTGTGCACAGGGCAATAGGAAACCAACTCCACTGTATATTCGTCGATAACGGTGTGCTAAGAAAGGACGAGGCCTTTAAGGTCGAGGAGACGCTGAGGCGTAATTTCAAGATGAATATAAAATGCGTGAAGGCCTCGGCTAGGTTCCTGAAAAAACTAAAGGGCGTTTGTGATCCGGAGCGAAAAAGGAAGATCATAGGCAACGAATTCATCAGGGTCTTTGACGACGCGGCCCATAAGATAAAGGACGTCGGGTTTCTCGCGCAGGGTACGCTTTACCCGGACGTTATCGAGAGCGTGTCGTTTAAAGGGCCAAGCGCCACGATAAAGAGCCACCATAATGTCGGCGGGCTTTTAAAGAATATGAAGCTGAAACTGGTGGAGCCGCTTCGTGAACTCTTTAAGGACGAAGTCAGGGTGCTCGGTAGAGAACTCGGCATGGCCGAAGAGGTAATAAACAGACAACCCTTTCCCGGCCCCGGGCTAGCGATAAGGATCATCGGCGAGGTGACAAAGAGAAGATGTGATACACTGAGGGAAGCCGACAGCATTGTGCTCGAAGAGGTAAAGAGGGCAGGGCTATATACATCTATCTGGCAGACATTCGCGGTGCTCCTGCCTGTCAGGACCGTCGGCGTTATGGGTGATGAGCGGACATACGAGAATACTATCGCAATAAGGGCGGTCCAGAGCGTGGACGGGATGACCGCCGACTGGTCGAGGCTTCCTTATGATCTGCTTGCTTCTTTGTCATCGAGGATAATCAACGAAGTGAGGGGTGTTAACCGCGTGGTCTACGATATCAGCTCCAAGCCCCCAAGCACGATAGAATGGGAGTAGCTCTATGATAGACGATCTTTACGGTTCAGAGACCTGGCGGATGTTTCGGATAATGAGCGAGTTTGTAGAGGGTTTCGACGAACTCGCGAGGATCGGGCCGGCGATATCCATATTCGGTTCCGCGAGATTTAAAAAAAGCAACAAGTTTTATAAGGAGTCGGTCAAGGTATCGCGGTTGCTTGCCAAGGAAGGCTATACCATCATCACCGGTGGAGGGCCTGGCATTATGGAGGCGGCAAACAAAGGAGCCGCCGAGGAGGGCGGCGTATCTATCGGGCTAAATATCCACCTCCCCATGGAGCAGAAGCCAAACGAGTATCAGAACAAGTCGCTCTATTTTAGATATTTTTTCGCGCGTAAGGTCATGTTCGTAAAGTACGCGATTGGCTATGTCTGCATGCCGGGAGGCTTCGGCACCATGGACGAGTTTTTCGAGGCCCTCACGCTTATGCAGACCCACAAGATATACCGTTTTCCCATCATCCTCTTTGGCTCCGATTTCTGGAATCCCGTTATGGAACTTATGAAGAACGTGATGCTCAAGCAAAAGACGATAAGCAAGAAGGACCTTAAATATATCGATGTCACGGACGACCCAAAAGAGGTCGTGGATATTATTAACAGGCACATGGAGTGGAAGAGGAAGATGATAAAAGAGGCGGGAAAGATCAAGCTGCACCGGTTAAGCGAGGTAAAGGGGGATACCTTTCTATA
>CBDVCO010000159.1:0-2334 GCA_965372515.1 uncultured bacterium
GGCCCCCGACTATAAACCCGCGATTTAGACCTATTTCACCCATACTATACACGCCCCCGGATTATGCAGGCAAGGAGAAAACCAGGCGCCAAAGCGCCGCCCCCGCACTTCCCAAATCATGACTAATGTCATGTTTTACCGCTTGAAAAACCGGTAGAATAAAAGATATAATAAATAGATTAGCTACACTAAATCTATTTGGAGGTAAGTTGATGGACCTGAAAGAAAGAGTACAAGAGGCGCTTGAGGGAATAAGGCCGGCTTTGCAGGCCGACGGTGGAGACGTAGCCCTCGTCGATATTGACGAGGCTGAAGGCATAGTAAGGGTAGAACTGCAGGGAGCCTGCGCCGGATGCCCGAGCGCGCAGATAACGCTCGCCATGGGTGTCGAGAGGGCGATAAAAGAGAAGGTCCCCGAGGTTAAGCAGGTCATAAGCGCCTAGCGTTTTCAGGCTTCAGACCGATGTCTTACGTAATCCTCGATGAATGCATAGAATGCGGGGTCTGCCTGCCGGAATGTCCCGAAGGGGCGATATCCGAAGGCACTCCTTACATTATCGACCCCAAGCTTTGCACGGAATGTAACGCTTGCGCGGAAGTCTGCCCTGTGGACGTATGCGTGCTGGCCGAAGAAGAATAGACCCCGGTCCGATGGCCCGAAAAACCTAAAGAGGTATTCAGAGCATGAGCAAGATCACGGTATGGTTTATAAGATGCGCCATGATATATTTCGTCCTGGCGATAATACTCGGCCTCCACATGTCCGGGGGCGGACCGCAGTACCCATATCTACAGATGCATACGCACTTTAATCTGCTCGGGTGGATGAGCATGTTTATCTTCGGCGTCGCGTACCACATACTGCCGAGGTTCAGCGGTCAGCAGCTCTGGAGCGAAAGGCTCGCGCTCTATCACCTCTATCTCGCCAATATCGGCCTCGTCGGTATGGCCATCGGTTGGGCAGTCATCGCCACAGGGAACGGCAAGGCAGTGCACCTCTTCTTCTCATTCGTTGAGGCGCTCTCGATTATTTTCTTCGTCGTCAATATGTTCAAGACCGTAAAGGCCGCGCCCGCGCCGGCAGCACCACAGCCGGCCGCGAAATAGTTTTATACAAGGAGAGAGACCATGACGGAAGAGACGATAACCAAAAATATGACCATCGGAGAGGTCCTTGAAAAGTTTCCGGCCACAGAGCCGGTATTCATGAAGCACTTCGGCAACGGATGCTTTACCTGCCCCGGTGCAAAGACGGAAGATATAGCCTTTGGCGCGACCATGCACGGTCTGGACGCCGAAACCATAATTAAAGACTTAAACGAGGCCATAGCCGCCTCCTAGAAAGACAACACCATGACGGAAAAGATCACAAAAGATATGGTCGTCAACGACGCCATTAAACAATACCCCGGAACCATCGGGGTATTCACCCACTTTAATATCGACTCTTGCTGCGGAGGGGCGGCGACTATCGAGGATTCGGCAAAGCGCGATAACGCGCCGCTTGACGAATTGATGGAGGCCTTGAACGAGGCCGCCTGAGCAACCCCCCCGTCACCACGAAAACATTCTACATAAAACCGATAAGGAGATAACTTAGATATGAGCGCATTTCTCGGCCCCATACACCACTGGCTATTCAAGAAGGTCAACCTCGTCGAAGATAGAGAGAAGAAGCTCGTCTCGGCCTTCACGGAAAAATACGGCGCTGAAATCGGCGATATCGCAAGCGCCAATAGAGCCAAATACGGCGAATATTACGACGACACCTCTCTGGAGGAACTCGTCGGAGAGGCGGCCATACACGAATTCCTCTCCATGGAGATAGCAAAGGTAGAGACCCGCGAGGCCGCACTCATTACCGCACTCACCTCCAAATACGGAGACGAGGCAAAGACACTCGCTTTTACGACGGCAAAAGAGCACGGAAGAGCGTTCGGCGCGGCCCAGACCGAAGGGGCCGACACAGAGGGCGCAACAGCGGACGACGTACACAAGGCGGTCAAGAATGCCTTCCTCGACGGTATGCCGTGCGACCACGTGGTGGAAACAACAGAAAATACCGAGACCAAACTCGTCGAGAGGCATACCGACTGCCTCCATAAAGGCTACTGGAAAACGGCCGGAACAGACGAGCCAACAATGTGCGACTACATCGGTAGCTGGATAGACGGCGTGGTCACGGGTCTCGGCGTAAACGCGACACACTCAAGAGAGACGGCGATCGCAAAGGGCGACAACCATTGCGAAGATACATATAAAATCAACTAATGGAGCATGATTATATTGAGAGAACCTTTTTGTAAAAAGTTTCTCTCAAACTCTCTCCAAAAA
>CBDVCO010000160.1:0-2334 GCA_965372515.1 uncultured bacterium
ATAACTATGCTCTTGTTTTCTAACTGTTTTTTTTGTATATTGCCTATATGAAGTGTCCGTTTTGCTCACATCTTGAAGACAAGGTCATAGATTCCCGTCTTTCTCAGGACGGAAACGCCACCCGCAGGAGGAGGGAGTGTCTCGGCTGCGCCCGGCGGTTTACGACCTATGAAAAAATTGAGGTGACGCTTCCGCACGTAGTGAAGAAGAACGGGATGCATGTGGCCTTCGATAGGAGGCGGATTTTAAGTGGTATTAGTAAGGCCTGTGAGAAGAGGCCTGTGGACATTGAGGAGATAGAGGCAGCGGTAGACAGGATAGAGGCGCTCTTTCAGGACTCTGTCGAGAGCGAGGTGCCGACAAGCGCTATAGGCGAGGCGGTCATGGACGAGCTTAGGACGCTCGATGAGGTAGCCTATGTGAGGTTCGCCTCGGTCTACAGGGAGTTTCGAGATATTGACGAGTTCATGAGCGAGCTTAAGGATCTCTTTGAGCTTAAGAAGAAGAATAAGAAGGATAAGGATAAGAAGAATAAGAAATGACGAACACGGGAGAGGACCGTAAGTTCATGCGCCGGGCCTTGCGCCTGGCGATCAAGGGGCAGGGGCGAACGAGCCCCAACCCGATGGTCGGCTCTGTTTGCGTCTCCGCAGGTGGTAAGGTTTTAGGTCAGGGCTTTCACGAGAAGGCGGGCCTACCGCACGCCGAGATTTTAGCTCTGGAGGCGGCGGGCAAAAAGGCCAAAGGCGCGACACTCTACATTACGCTTGAGCCGTGCGTACATCATGGCAGGACCCCGCCGTGCGTGGATAGCATTATAAGCGCCGGCATTAAAAGGGTGGTCATCGGGACTGGCGACCCGAACCCGCTTGTCGCGGGTAAGGGTATTATGAAGTTAAGGCGCGCTAAGGTCGAGGTCACAACCGGCGTTCTCGCCAAGCAGTGCGTAAGTTTGAATGAGTCTTATAATAAATTTATAACGACAGGCCTGCCGCTTGTGACCCTAAAGTTAGCCTCTACGCTTGACGGCAGGATCGCTACCGCCTCGGGCGAGTCGAAGTGGATAACCGGGACAAAGGCGAGAAGGCTCGTCCACGGGATGCGCGCGAAGTTTGACGCGGTAATGGTCGGCTCCGGTACGGTCATAAAGGACGACCCGAGGCTAAATGTGAGGGGCATCAAGGGCAGTGTTAATCCCGTAAGGGTGGTCCTTGATACGCGCCTTAAGATCTCGCCCGGCGCGAGGCTCTTTAATAGAGGCGGTCCGGTTTTGGTCTATACCACAAAGCGGGCCAATAAGAAAAAGATAGAGGCTCTACGAGCTCTTGGCGCCGACGTTGTAATAGTTTCAGAGACGAAGGAGGGCCTGAGTCTTAAGCGCGTCTTAAGCGACCTGGCCGGGCGCAATATTGCGAGCGTCATGATAGAGGGCGGGGCAAGGCTAGCGGCTTCTATCTTAAAGGCAAAGCTTGTGGACAGGCTCTCTATATTTTACGCGCCGAAGCTTCTCGGCTCTGACGCCATGCCGATGATAGGTGTGTTAAAGATCAAGAAGCTTAAGGATGCGTTAGAAATCAAAGATATGAAGGTTCGCGCCATGGGCGATTGTTTTTTAATTGAGGGCAGTCTTTAACTAAATCACAGTGGGGAGTTTTTCTTATGTTTACCGGTATTATAGAGGAGTGTGGTAAGGTTAAATCTATTGAAAAAGGTACAGTATCTGGTAAGATAGAGATTGCTGTGCCG
Organism: uncultured bacterium; assembly: GCA_965372515.1. Lineage (GTDB taxonomy): Bacteria > Desulfobacterota > GWC2-55-46 > GWC2-55-46 > JAJCZF01 > CBDVCO01. The sequence goes on from CBDVCO010000160.1 coordinate 1,747, forward strand.
GGCTCTTTCTTTGCCGGGCGTAAGGTGGAGCTCGGAGAGAGCATCGCGGTTGAAGGCGCATGCCTGACCGTTACGGCTTTTTCAGACGACGGCTTTACTGCCGATATCTCCGGGGAGACCTTCTCGCTTACAACACTTGGCGCTTTTAAGCCCAACGATAGGGTAAATCTCGAGAGGGCGCTGACACTTGCTACCCCCATAGGAGGTCATTTGGTTACCGGTCATATAGATGGTGTTGGGACTATTACTAAGAAGATTGTTACCGGCAGTGGTATTGAGATGGAGATCAAGGTTCCGGATGATTTGAGGCCGGGGCTGGTCTTTAAAGGCTCAATAGCGGTGGACGGCATTAGCCTGACGATCGCGAGTGTTACCAGAGAGGGAGTAAGGATAGTGCTGATCCCGCATACGTTAGCCAATACCACGCTTGAAGAGAAGACGGTCGGGGCAAAGGTAAATATAGAGACCGATATTATCGGGAAGTATGTAGAAAATCAGGTTGAAGGAAATAAAAAAGAGGGGCGTGTGACTGAGGGCTTTCTCGCTGAGCACGGCTTTCTCAATAAGAAGGGTTGAAGGGTTAGTGAG
>CBDVCO010000161.1:0-2309 GCA_965372515.1 uncultured bacterium
GAGAAGAAGAAGGAAGAGAAGGTCGAAGAGAAGGATTATTACAGGTACGAATGTTCAACCGGATCGTTTAGTCGTACCGTCCGCCTGCCGGAGCATGTAGATACGGATAAGGCAAAGGCAAAGTTTTCCGACGGCGTCCTCGAGGTAACAATGCCCATGACCGAGGAGGCGAAGAAGAGAGGGAAGAAGATAAAGGTCGAATGATGGAACGGATGACCTGTCCGGCTATGCGATGCGTAGGGACTCTCCCATGAGGGCGCTCAATCGAACGGCTATCCGTATTATCTTCCTGCTGGCCGCTTTAACGCTCTCGGCCTGCACCCATCTCCGCATCGTCCCGGAGGCCGGGCCCCAGCCGGCCTATATCGTGGAACCGGACCAAGGCCTGTTTTCCATCCACTCCCCTGTAATCGTTCTCGACTATCCGCAATTGAGTTATAATAAGATCGGCACGCCCACGGCCGAACTCGACGCCGAGGGAAGAGAAAGGATCTACGTAGATCCTTCAAGGCCGACCGTCTATGCCCTGAAGCTCGTCTTCGAGACCGGGCGCGGCAAGTATACCAACCTCTACTACAGGGTCCACTTCGAGCGCGTCCCATTCAACCTCCTGCCATTTAACGTAAGCGCGGGCAAGAACACCGGGCTCATATTCGTTGTGACGCTGAACGAGAAGGGCGAGCCCCTCCTATATACCACCGTTCATTCATGCGGCTGTTACCTCGCCATCATCCCGACGAGCTTTTTGCCTGACGAGGCCTTTCCCCCGCGCTGGAGGAGAGGTGAGCAGAGGGTCTACGGCGAGAAGCTTCCCGGCCTCGTGAGCTTCGCTCAAGGTGTGGCACGCGGCTACAGGGCAGTAATAAAGCTCAGGAGCGGTAGCCACAGGGTGAGGGACTTTGATATTGAGCCGGAGCCGGAGATTCAGGAAGCTTACCGCCTTGTCTCCTCCCCGATCTTGAACCTGGATGCGCTCGAAACCCTCCCCATGGGGGACGGCTCCACGACCTCGTTTTTCGAGACCGAGGGGCCGAGAAAGGGTTACGTCAAGGGGAGCAACAAGCCCTGGGAAAAGCTCTTTATAAGCTGGTGGGCCCTGGACTGGCGCGTGGGGCAGGATAAGATCTTTAGTCCGGGCGGGCCTACGGATACAGTTTTTTATACCTCGCTTAAGTTCTGGAACAGGAGTGCCTCCGACATGGAGGACTTCGCCGCCTTTCTCCGTTTCTGGGGATGGGGTCTGTGAGCGCGGAGCGTCCCATATAATATGCGAGAGGAAAAAATGATTACAAAAGCAATACTCGAATGTCCTGAATGCGGTCTTTATCAAAAGGTGGAGATGCCGACTGACGCGTGTCAGTTCTTCTATCAGTGCGTGAACTGTAAGGTCGAGCTAAAGCCGAAAGAGGGAGATTGCTGTGTATTTTGTTCCTATGCGGATATCCCCTGTCCTGTGAAGCAGTTAGAGAGATCAGAGAAATAGAGGGAGCAAGATGGCTGCTTTTACTCTGTTGAAGGTTGGAATTATCGGCAGTATTGTAACCGCTATATGCTGCTTTACTCCTCTGTTGGTCGTTCTTTTTGGCGTTCTGGGGCTAGCCTGGCTTGTCGGCTATCTGGACTATGTACTCTTCCCAATGTTATTTCTCTTCCTTTGTATAACGATCTATTCTGTATGGCGCTTGCGTAGTGCTAAATCTTAAAGATCTGCCCCCCCCCTACCTGCTATTGACGCAAATTCATAGTAATAGTAAAATAAGATAAGGAGTGATGGTCATGGAGAAGAGGGTAAATATAACCGTCTTTAAGTGGGCGGGCTCGTGTGGGCCGTTTAGGATAAAAACACCTTGCGGCGAGTGCACGCTCACAAGGGACGTTATCAAGGATACGATAAAGAATGAGCTAGAGGGTATTCCTGTTGACCTGGATATCCGCGAATGGCTTAGCGAGTGGTGGAGGCCGCTTAAAAAGGGCGGCTGGCACGCGCCGATAGTCATGGTCGACGGGCGGGTGATCTCGCAGGGGGACGCTCTAAACAGAGGCGTACTCGTGCAGGCGGTGATCGAGAGCTACACTAAAATTTCCGAGATTACAGGCAACCATTTATTCGGCAAGGAGGGATGTCCTTATTGTAAGAAGGCGAAGGAGCTTTTGAAAGAGAAGGGTATTGATTACGAGTATCATAATGTCGTAAGCTCGCCCAGGGATATGTACGAGATGCTCGCGCGCGCTAAACCCCATATCCCACCCAAGACCCCCATCACCGTTCCGCAGATATGGCTCGACGGTAAGTACGTCGGCGGCTCGGA
>CBDVCO010000162.1:0-2284 GCA_965372515.1 uncultured bacterium
CTACCTTCTAACCGACCTGAGCCAGCTGTCTATCAGTTCCTCGTATGGCAGGTAAATAGCAGCAGAGATAGCGTCGTCGAGCGAGTCGCCGCTACCCAGGTTTTCGAGTATTGCGATAGCGGAAAAACTGCCGAACTCTCTGATAATATACTCGGTCGCGGACAGGCTCATCAGATAGGCCTTCTGCGCCTGTTTAGAATCGAGACCCATGAACGAACCCTCAAGGTTCCTCAAGGAAAATCGGTTCTCCCCTATAAAATCCTTCATAAACTCCTGCTGCAGGTCACTAACCCGCTTACCCTCCACATACTGCGCTATGCCCTCGTTTAGCCACATAGGCGCCTTGCCCTTCGCGATCCTATGAACAACGGCATGCGAGTATTCGTGAAAAAGAACGCCTTCGAGCAGTTCGGTCCTCTCGGTAACGCCGCCAACCGGTATCTTTATGCGTCCGTCATATATGGCGCCGGCCCAGGCGGGGCTCCTTGTGACATCGCTGAACTGCTCCTTAGTATATAAAACCGCCTCTATCATATCTTCGGGGTAGTGACCAAAATCGTAGCCTATCCTCAGATACGCCTCTTCAAGCAGTATACTCACCAGGTTGCCGAGCACGGCGTTCTCCCCGGCATCGTACTTAACTATAAAATGGCTGCCCTCCTTCGACCTGAAATCATTCTCTGCGCTGTACTCTCCGGTAAGGACCGAGAGCCTCTTCATCACATAGCTGTTTGTGTAATCAAGCTCCGCGCCACGGAGAAAGTTATGGAGAGCGCCTTCGAGGTCCCCCTCCTGGTAGCGCCTCTCACCGAGGGCGGCGTATAGATCGACAAGATACCTGCTGATCTGCGGATCTTCCTTGTGCGGCAGGAGTATGTCGAGAGCCCCGTCAATGTCGTCGAGTTTCAAGCGGCACATCGCGAGCCCCTTATAGAACTCTACATCCTCTTCTAATTCGATAGCCTCTTCAAAGAGAGCAATCGCCTCATAGTAGTTCTCATCTTCATACTCCTTATAAGCCATAACGGCAATGGCATTGGCAATGTACTTCCTTAATTCCAGGTCGTCCGGAAAATCCGTTAAAGCGACCTGAAAGAACGCGTAGGCTTGCTCGTAATCCTTCCTCTTGAAACTCTCTATAGCTTTTTCCCGGATTAACGAACCAGGGGTTTGCTCTTTGGAAATACCTGCGGCGATGGCCGGCGTTGTGGTATTGAGCAGGGGAAGGACGACGAAAAAGAGAAATAGAGAAAGGGCTAAATAAGATAGGCCCCCAGTGAGACCGCGCCGAAGCCCGGACGTAGATCTTATTGTTGGCGGAAAGTTCAAAGGTCTTCTCCGTAGATTAAGACGCCCTTAGTTTTTACGCATCTTAACGGCGCCGAGTATCATATTCGCGATCACCGAGACAAAATATATCTCGTCATCTTTGAACTCGCGCTCGATAACGGTCTGCGCGTTGAGCACTCCAAGCGGCTCGTCGCCGGAAAAGATCGGGCAGGAATACATGGTCTTTATCTTGAACTGCTCTTCCTTGGTCTCCGGGAAAAATTTATACCTCTCGTCGGTTGAGATATCCTTTATAAGTAGAGGACGCTTCTCTTCAACCGCCGAGCCGGTTACACCCTCGCCTATCTTCAGCTTGGCCTTTCCAACGGCAGCCTGGCTTAGTCCGAAGGTAGCCCTTAAGACCAGGTACTCTCCGTCCCAGAGGTATATGGAGCATATATCCACCCCAAGCCTCTTGGCGGTCTTCTCCGCCACGTTCTTAAGCACTTCGTCGAGGTCATAGTCCGAGGAGGCCAACATGCTTATCTCCTGGAGCGTTATGATCTCCATCCTCTCTCTGTCACCCCTGTCGATCTGAAACAGGAACTCACCCTTGTTGTCGAACTTCAAAGGGAGGAGGTTATCCTTTCTGAGATTAGGGTTTATGGCCTTGCTGGCGGACGGGGCCGGCGCGTATTCAGAAAAACCGCATTCGCACGAACTTTTGATGGTGTAGTCGTCGATGCGCTTGTTCTTCATCTTCAGGCCGCAACTCCTACACCTTATAATATTTTCCAATGTTCTCCTCTTTCAAAGACCTACGGATAATGGCATAAAAAACCCGGCTAAAAGATATCATCGTCGTCGAAATCCACAGCCCTCTTTTTAGTAGTCTCTTTTTTTTGAGTATCTTTTTCTTGAGTATCTTTCTCTTGAATCTCTTTCTCTAAGACCTCTTCTTTATCCGCCCCATCGGTAACGTCAACGCTCTCGGCTTCTATTGCGGCTTCGGGTG
>CBDVCO010000163.1:0-2259 GCA_965372515.1 uncultured bacterium
AATAAAGGACTCTTATTTTCCCTTTATGAGCTTCATAAAGCAACTGCTGTCGCGGACATTGTCGAAGGATATGTCTCTCTTTAGCTGTTCCCAATATCTAAAACCTTTTTTGATCGACTTATTGAGGTATCTGCAGGTCTCCTTGGAGTTACCGCCGATCCCGTGAATTCTCGCGATATTATAGTAGGCCGGAGCGTAATTGGGAGCGATGGACTGTACTGCCACATAGTCTTCCATCGCATTATCGAACATCCCCTTATCGAGATAGGCGTTTCCGCGGTTATTAAAGGCCAGTATGTTCTTTGGGTCGAGCTCTACAACCTTTGTAAAGTCCTTTATGGCATTATCATATTGCCCCTTCCCCGCGTAGGTGATACCCCGGTTATTATAGGCAAAGAGAAATTTCGGATCGAGCTCTATGGCCCTGGTGTAGTCTTCTATCGCCCTGTCGTTTTGCCCCTTATCATAATATATGACCGCGCGGTTATAGTAGAGGTTCTTATCCTCTTTTACAGCGAGCGCGCTTGAATAGTCCTCAATGGCATTATCAAAGCGTCCCTGTGTCCTGTAAGATGCGGCGCGGTTTCTATAAGCTTCGGCGAAGTTCGGGTCGATCTCAATTACCTTTGAGTAGTCCCTGATCGCCTTATCATGTTCGCCTTTATTCAGGTATGCGTTTGCGCGGCTATAATATGAAGCCGGGTAGTGGGGAACAAGGTTTATCACTTTTGTAAAACTGGATATGGCCTTATCATAATCCTTATTCTTGAGATGCCTGGTGCCTTCGGCGTATATCCTGTTGACTTCGGCTTCGGCCTCTTTGCTGACCCTGGTGCCGGCGCTCGTAGCTACCCCGGCGTAAGAGATAAGAAAAAGAAGAGCTACAAAAGAGATTATCGAGAACTTGCGTATCCTGGTCATCCGTTTCTCCTTTAATATATTGCAAATGCCTACATAGGCATCGGACTATCTATAATGGTCAACAATATAAATGAAGCAAATATTATACACTCATACGACAGCCCTATCAAGCGTCCTGTACTGAATGGCCTCCGATATATGAGGAGATTTAATATCATCTTCCCCGTCAAGATCGGCTATGGTCCTTGCGACCTTAAGTATCCTCGTATAGGCCCTGGCTGACAAGCCAAGCCTCTCTACAGCCAGTTCCAGGAGTTTCATGCCTTCCTCATTGAGTACGCAATACTCCTTTATACCCCTGGTGCCCATCTGGGCGTTAGCGTAGATATCTGTACCCTTAAAACGCTCGGATTGGATCTTTCTCGCCCTATCAACCCGCTCCTTGACCACCTCGGAGCGGTCTCCGCTTCTATCATCCGAAAGATCCTTAAACCTTACCGCCGGCACGTCGCAGTGAATATCTATCCTATCGAGGAGCGGCCCCGAGAGTTTTGATCTGTAGCGCTTTGTCTGCATTGGCGAACATCTGCAGTCCTTTGTCTCATCATTCATAAAACCGCACGGACACGGGTTCATCGCCCCAACGAGCATGAACGAGGAGGGATAGGTAAGGGTATGAGCGACCCGGGAGACCGTAACGCTTCCGTCCTCAAGGGGCTGGCGGAGCACCTCAAGGACGTTCTTCTTAAATTCCAGCACCTCGTCCAGAAACAAGACCCCGTTATGGGCTAAACTCACCTCTCCGGGTTTCGGGATCTGGCCTCCGCCGATAAGGGCCGCGTCCGAGATCGTGTGATGCGGGGAGCGAAAAGGCTTTTTTGTCACCAGAACGCGGTCTCTGCCGAGAAGGCCGGAGACGCTATGAACTTTGGTCGTCTCAAGTGCTTCTTCCATTGTCATCTCAGGCAGTATTGTAGCGAGCCTCCTTGCGAGCATGGTCTTCCCGGAGCCAGGGGGACCTATCATCAGCATATTGTGAGCGCCCGCGGCCGCGACCTCGAGCGCCCTTTTTACATGCTCCTGCCCTTTAACGTCGGAGATATCTATCGCCTCCGGGTCTTTGACCCTGAAGAAGGCCTCCACATCGACCTTGCACGGCTCTATCTCAATACGCCCGTTCAGGAATTCGACCAGCTCCGAGAGGCTCTCCACGCCTATGACGTCTATCCCCTCAACGAGCGCCGCCTCTTCCTCGTTGGCCTTGGGCACTATCATATTTCTACCCGCCTCTCTCGCGGCTATCGCAACGGGTAGCGCGCCGCGCATCGGCCTAATGGAACCGTCCAGCGAGAGTTCGCCGAGGATAAAATAATCGTCCACCTTATCCTTTGACTTATC
>CBDVCO010000164.1:0-2254 GCA_965372515.1 uncultured bacterium
TCTACTACTTCCTGACCACATCGATCGCCGTCATCATCGGGATAGTGCTCGTCCAGATCGTCTCGCCCGGAGTCGGGGTGGAGGAGAGCGTAAGTGTCGCCTCAAAGGTCCACGGCAAAGAAGATCTCACCATACTCGACACGATATTAAGGGTATTCGTTGACCCCACGAACAAGGGCAAGGGGGCGTTTCCGGCAAATATCTTCGCGGCCATGAGCCAGATGAACGTACTGGGGGTGATCGTCTTCTCGCTCTTTTTCGGCGGCGCGCTCACGATGATAGGCGAAAAGGCAAAGCCCGTCATGGTGATATTTGAGAGCGCGAACGAGGCGATACTCAAGATGATACACCTCGTCTTCTACCTCCTTCCCTTCGGAGTCTTCGGCCTGATCGTCGGAAGGCTCGCAGAGACCGGCGGGGGCCCGGCGCTCTGGACAGAGCTTACGAGACTCTCATTTTACGCCGTCACCGTAATAGGGGGTCTCGGCTTGCACGCGGTTATAGTGCTTCCACTGCTCTTATGGATAATAACCAGGAGAAATCCCCTCACCTTCGCCTCTAACATGGCTCAGGCCCTTTTTACGGCCTTTAGTACGGCAAGCAGCTCGGCAACACTGCCGACAACACTCGAATGCGCGGAGGAGAACGCCAAAATATCTAATAAATCCGCGAGCTTTGTTCTCCCCATAGGCGCCACTATCAACATGGACGGCACGGCACTCTACGAGGCCGTGGCCGTAATATTTATCGCCCAGGTCTACAATATCCCGATGGACGCGACCATGCTCGTCGTCGTTTTCCTGACGGCCACGCTCGCGGCGATAGGGGCGGCCGGGATCCCCGAAGCGGGCCTCGTAACTATGGTCATAGTCTTAAACGCCACGGGGCTACCGCTTGAAGGCATAGCCATACTCCTCTCTATCGACTGGTTCCTGGACCGCTGTAGAACGACGGTAAATGTCTGGGGCGACTCAGTTGGAGCGGCCATAATAGACAGGTTCGAGGCCAGAGGAGATTCCATCTAAAAATTTGTAAACCATTGACATATGGGTATAAAAAGGGCTATAAATATGCTAAAATGTAATATTAAAGGACTGGAATAGGCCATGAATACCAAGGATTTTAAAAAAGAGATACAAATCCACATAGAGGCCCGCTACCCCATACTCTGGCTTGTAAGCTTTGAAGAGCGAAGGGTCGAGAGGATCGTGCGCGAGCTCTGTAAAGAGATGGACTTTGTGCACTGGACCTGGTCTGTATCCAGGGGGCTTAGCGGCGGGGACAAGCAAAAGAGGGAGAAGGTCGGCAGAGAGAAGATACTGACCACGATCGAGGAGAAGATACTAAAGAACGAGGAGGCCAATAACCTCTTTCTCCTAAAGGATATCGCCACCTACTTCCACTCGCACGAATTCCTGAGACGCTTCAGGGACATCCCGGCCATAACAGAGGACCAACGCTCCCTTAACACAGTGTGCATAGTAAGCCCGACGCTAAGCGAGATACCCCCGGAGCTCGAAGAGGATATCGTCATAATCGAGCTGGCGCTGCCCGACTATAACGAAATAGAAGAGATGGTCACAAAGACATACGGCCACCTCATACCCAAAGAGTGGCACGCCTCGACCAGGTCGATACTTTTCAAGTCTCTCCAGGGCCTCTCCATGGACAATATAAAGCGCGTCGTCAGGAAATCGGTCTCCATGATCGAAGGCACCCAGCTTAATGAGCAGTGCATCAGCTATATCCAGGACGAAAAACAGCAGATAATCAAAAAGCAGAAGATCCTCGACTACTACCCGCACAGAGAGAGCATGGAGCATATCGGCGGGCTCGAAGAGATCAAGAAATGGTTCATCGAACGAGAGCATGTCTTTAGATTAAGTACAGATAAGATCGAAAGTTTGGGCCTCGACGTTCCAAAAGGGCTCATGCTTATCGGCGTACCGGGCTCGGGTAAGAGCCTTTGCTGTAAGGCGCTTGCGGGTATATGGAACCTGCCGCTCCTTAGGATGGACGTAGGCCGGGTATTCGGCTCAACGGTCGGAGAGTCGGAAAAAAACATAAGGCGCTGTATTCAGCTCGCCGAGGCGGTAAGCCCGTGCATCATGTGGATCGACGAGATAGACAAGGCCTTCGGAGGGATATCCGGTTTCCAGGGCGACTCCGGCACGCAGCTTAGGGTCTTCGGCACCTTTATCACCTGGCTTCAGGAAAAAGAGAAACCGGTCTTCGTCATAGCCACGGCCAACGA
>CBDVCO010000165.1:0-2206 GCA_965372515.1 uncultured bacterium
CCTTTACATATCCATGTGATTTTATGTAGAATTTAACCTTGCGCTATATATATTTCAGGGGACGAAATACCGGGGGGTATTAGAGGGTGATACCTAAAGATAAGATAGACGAACTGCTGGCTCACGCGAGCATATCCCAGGTCGTAGGCGAGTACGTGCCTTTGAAGAAGAAGGGCGCCAACTACGTAGGCCTTTGCCCGTTTCATTCCGAGAAGACCGGCTCTTTTACCGTAAACGACGATAAGGCCATGTACTACTGCTTCGGTTGCCATAGGGGCGGTAATGTCATCGGCTTCCTGATGGAAAAGGACGGCTCAACTTTTGTCGACGCGGTCATGTCTCTTGCCGAGAGGTTCGGTGTGCGTATCGAGCAGGAGCGCGGTGAAAAGTCAGGAGCTAGGGACGCTCTCTATCACGCCAACCAGGTCGCCTGTGATTTTTTCTTTGCTACCCTTAGAGGGGAGACGGGTAAGGAGGCGCGCGAGTATCTTAAATCCAGGGGAGTGGATAAGGAGATGGCCGGTGCCTTTAAGATAGGGCTCGCCCCTAAAGGTTGGAACGGCCTTGTAGATAGACTCAAAAAGGAGAAGGTCTCTCTCGACGCGGCAACGAGGGGCGGGGTCATCGGCAAGAAAGACGACCGTTTCTTTGACCGCTTCAGAGATAGGCTTATCTTTCCGATCCTCGATATGAGGGGCCGCCCGGTGGCATTTGGGGGCAGAGAATTGGGCGATGGAGAGCCGAAATACCTGAATTCCTCTGAATCGCCGATATTTGACAAGTCGTCTACCCTCTTTGCGCTTTTTAAGGCCCGGGGCGAGATAAGGGATAAGGGCTTCTCGCTCGTGGCAGAGGGCTATTTCGACGTGGTCGCGCTCCACAAGCACGGCTTTACCAATAGTGTCGCTACCATGGGCACCGCGCTTACGGAGAATCATATCAGGACGCTTAAAGGCTCGGCAGGGAGTATATATACGATATTCGACGCAGATGAGGCCGGGAAAAAGGCCGCCATTCGGGGATTAGAAAAATTCCTTGCCCAGGATATTCCCGCACGTGTAGTAGAGCTTCCTCAGGGCATGGACCCGGACGATTTCCTGGAAAAAGAGGGTAAGGCGAAGATGCAGGCCCGGATCGACAACGCGGTTCCCTTGATGGAGTTCTTCTTTAACGACCTCAGGAATACCTGCGACTTAGGCGAGGTCGAAGGAAAGAGGGCCTTTTTAGATTCCGTTCTGCCTTATCTTAAACTCGTCAAGAATCCGGCTGAACAGGCCCATTATGTAGAAAAGGCATCCGAGCTCCTGCAGATGAAGTCCGACGCGCTCTACAAGTTATTAAAGCCCGGTAAAGGCTCTAGGCCCCCGGAGTTTAAGAAGAGCGCAGAGGAGAAAAAAAGAGAGAAGTTCATGGCCCCGTCATATAGCCCCGAGGCCGCTATTTTATCTATTATCTTAAGAAATCAAGCATTTTATAATGACAACATAAGAGAATGCTTTAAGTTATTCAAGGACCCTTTTTTAAACGAAGTAGCCGAGTTTGTCACCACCTCCCTGGACTCAGGCAGGGAGCTATCTTCTCCCGCGCTTCTGGCTGAGATCGATGACCCGGATATCCTGAACTGGATCTCAGGGGTCATTATAAGAGAGGACGACGGCTTTATAGAGAGCCCCGAGAAGATGCTCGCGGATTGCGTGGCGAGGGTCACGGGCGCTGGGAAATTAAAACCGGAGATCGCCCGGCAGATAAGGAAGCTTGAAGAGGCCGGGAAAAACGATATCGCCGAGCAGATGAGGGCCAGGGCCCGGAGAACTTAGCACTAAACTCTTAGGGGATGATCACCTATGAAGAAGTACCCGAGCGAAACCGAAACTAAGATTAAAGAGGACGATACTCCCTTTGGCCCGGACTCCGTCAATTCCGTAGATATTGACGATGAGGATGTCGAGCTTGGAGAGCCGCCCAAGAGTGTAGAGCGCGATCTTTCGAGCGCCGATCTCGTAAAGAGGTATTTAAAGGAGATGGGGGCCGTGAGCCTCCTTTCCAGAGAGGAGGAGTTCGCTCTTGCAAGCGAAATTGAGATTGGCAGACTCGGAATAATAGAGGTTCTCCTCGCTTCACCCATCCTCATCAGTGAAATTTCCTCTTTGAAGATTCCCCCACAGCTTCGCAGTAAAGAGAACCAATCGCAATCCGATAACGGCAA
>CBDVCO010000166.1:0-2106 GCA_965372515.1 uncultured bacterium
GAGAGAGGATTGTAGGTAAGCCCCTTAATATCTTCCACTGTAATACTGTTCTCTTTAAAGAGTTTGGCGAGCGTGGAGGGTCGAATAAACCTCTCATAGTCGTGCGTGCCCGTTGGAAGCATACCGAGCAGGTCTTCTGCGACAAATATCGCGAAGAACCTCGCCTTTAGGGTTTTATTTATCGTGCTGAAGAAAAAGACCCCGCCCGGGGCGAGCGCGCTACAGGCCTCTAGCAAAAACCCCTTAAGATCATCTACATGCTCAAGCACCTCGGAGCAGACGACCACGTCATACGGCTCCCTACCCTCTTTTAGAAGCTCACCTATGGAGATTTTTTTATATTCAATTTCTCTAGAGGCTCCACCAGTCTCTTTGGCGTGGGAAGTTGCGACCTCTATCATTTTACCTGATAAGTCGATCGCCGTAACGAGCGCGCCCTCAGCGGCGAACCTTTCAGAGAGCAGTCCTCCGCCGCAGCCGATATCGAGGACCCTCTTACCCTTCAGGCCGCCAATGATCTTATCGGCCTTATCCTTAAAATAATCGAACCTCAAGGGGGTTATCTTGTGGAGAGATTTTAACTTGCCCCTGGGGTTCCACCAGTCGTCGGCAAAAGAGTCGAAGTCGTCGCCACCAGCTCCTGCTGCACCGGCGCTACCGGCCCCGGTACTCTTTAAAGCGGCCTTAGTCAAAACCATACCCCTTCCATTTACCTGTAACGAGCTTTACTATTTCAGGGTCCATCTCCATCTTTTCGCCCCACTCTCTCGTAACCTCGGGGGCACTCTTGTTGGTGGCGTCTATGCCCATCTTACTCCCAAGCCCGTCCTTTGGCGAGGAGAAATCGAGATAGTCTATCGGGGTATCCTCTATAATTACGCTATCCCTCTTGGGGTCAACGCGCGTGCTTAAAGCCCAGATAACGTCCTCCCACTTGTGGACGTCTATATCCTCGTCAACGACTATGATATATTTTACGTACATGAACTGCTTCAAGACCCCCCACAGGCCCATCATAATTCTCCGAGCGTGACCCGGGTATTCTTTCTTTATACTCACGACGGCGATGCGATAACTTACCGCCTCCATTGGAAGGGCGAAGTCCACCACCTCCGGGAACTGGACTTTCAGGCTCGGCAGATAGATAGTGTTCAAGACCGTGCCGATAACGGCGTCCTCCTTTGGCGGGCGCCCGGTAATGGTGGAGAGGTAAAGTGGCTCTCTCCTGTGCGTAATGGCCTTCACGTGAAAGACCGGAAAGGGCTCGGCGCTGTTGTAGTAGCCGGTGTGATCGCCGAAGGGTCCTTCCAGCGCAGTTTCATTATGACGGATCTCACCCTCCAGGACTATCTCGGCCGTGGCCGGGACTTTTAGCGGCACCGTCAGGCAATCGACAAGCTCGATAGCCTTCTTTCTTAAGATACCAGCGAATAGGAATTCGTCCACATCGTCGGGCACCGGGGTCACTGCGGCGAGTATGGTCGCGGGTTCACATCCTATGGCCACAGCTATCGGCTGCGCTTGGCCTCGTGCTTCCCATAGCCTCTTATGTCTCGCCCCTCCCCTGTGCGCGAGCCAGCGCATGATGGTCCTGGTTTTATCCAGATACTGCATCCTGTAGACGCCGACATTAAACGGGCCGCCGTCCGGAGCGCGCGTCACGACGAGCGGCCAGGTTATCAGAGGCGCCGCGTCACCCGGCCAGCACTTTAAAATGGGAAGCTTTGATAGATCGACGTCACTGCCCTTCATGACGACCTCCTGACACGGCGCGCTCTTTACGGTCTTAGGGCCAAGTGTCAGCATCTTCCCAAAGAACGGTATGCTCTTTATCGCCTCCCACTTCCCCTCAGGCGGCTTTGGTCTCTGGAGGAAGGCGATAAGCTCGCCTATCTTTGTAAACTCTTCTTCCTCGACCCCAAGAGCGAGCGCGCAGCGCTCACGCGTACCAAAGAGGTTCGCGACAACCGGCATCGTGGAGCCACGGACATTATCAAATATCACGGCAGGGCCTTCGCGCTTTACGAGCCTGTCCATGATCTCCGCTATCTCAAGATCCGGGTCGACCTCGGTCGCGACCCGCTTAAGGAGCCCCTTTTTTTCAAG
>CBDVCO010000167.1:0-2019 GCA_965372515.1 uncultured bacterium
CCCTCGGCCCTGAGAATACCGACGGCTACGGGGAGGTCGAATGTAGTGCCCTCCTTCTTGATATCCGCTGGCGCCAGATTGACGGTGATCTTCTTTGAGGGGAATTGGTAGCCCGAGTTCTTGATCGCGCTCTTAACTCTATCTTTACTTTCCTTCACGGCGTTATCGGGCAAGCCGACGGTGGAGAAGACAGGAAGGCCCCTTGAGATATCGACCTCCACCTCGACCGGACAGGCGTCAATGCCGAGAACCGCGCTGCTTAATACCTTGGCGAGCATATAGACCCTTCTCCTTCAGGTTAAGAAAAGTAGAACGCAAACGCACCCAATACTTCATCAAAACAATGGGTTATGTTAGCAGAAAGGGGATTTGCCTGCAATGAAAAGTTTATTTGCCCTTTAGTCTCGATAAAATGCGGGGCCTGTGCATTATAATGGCATGGACGAGGATCAAGAGCACGGAGCCGTAGGCCAGATAGTAGTGTAGGGAAATTACAAGTTCCAGCGCCTGCTTCTTAACGGAGACAAAGCCCGGGAAACTTGCGAAACCGAAGATATCTACCGGCCTGCCTGCTGAGGTCGATATGAGGTAGCCCGTGATGTTGATACCCGCCATAAGGAGATAGAAGGAGATTCGGTTGAATCTTTTGGAAAAAGATATCCGGACCAGGGATTTCCTATATATACTAACCGATATTATCCAGAGTACCCTCACGAGGACAAGTAAGAGCATGATCATGCCGAGCGACTTATGCGCCGTAAGCGAATCGTGATACCAGCGGTCGAAGAAGGTAAGGCCGACCATATACCAGCCAAGCCACACTAAAACCACATAGAGAATAGCTATGACCCAGCAGTATACGTCTTTAACTATCTTTAGAAAGCGCACAGCTTAGAGCTCTCTCACTTCCTTATGCCCTCGATATTAAGATCGAACTCCATGGTATTACCTGCCGGGCCGAGGTCATAGGAAATACCAAAGTCCCTTCTGTTGAGCGTAACCGTACCGATAAAGCCCGCCCGATAGGCCTTCCACGGGTCTTCACCCTCTCCGACCTTCCTGACATCTATCTTTATCTTTTTGCTAACGCCGTGCAAAGTGAGCACGCCCTCCATCACCCCGGCCTCGGCGTCACCAGTGTATCTGGTGCTCTTAAAACTCGCGGTCGGGTACTTCTTGATATCGAGGAAGTCGTCACTACGAAGGTGCTTATCCCTCTCGGCGTGATTGGTGTCAATACTGTAGGTATCTATCTCAAGGGCTATGCTGTTCGCCTCCAATTTGGCCGGGTCATGGCTGAACTCGCCGGAGACCGCGTTAAAACGGCCGTACATCCAGCTGAACCCGAGATGCTGTATTCGAAATTCCACAAAGGAGTGTACGGGGTCGATCTTGTATTCGGCGGCCCCTGCCAAAGAATTTCCGCCGGTGATTATTACCGACATAACGAAGAATGCCAATGCAGCTAAGAATCGTCTTTTCATATATGCCTCCCGTGCTTTTATGTGGCCAGAAAAAACAGGTGATATTTTTTATAACATATTCTAACACAGATTTCCGGAATCCGGTCCATATGTAAGACTGAAACTATTTAAGAGAGGATGCCGGCGCGCAGCTCTTTAGAAAACCCCTTACGAAGGCCGGGGAGCTTGCGAAGTGGAGGTGTATGTATGTGGCGACTACCTTGTTCAACGTAAAACCTTCCAGAGAGCCATCGTTAATAGTAGTAAACGATTGTCCGATACGCTTAGCGAGCTTGCCCGTAATTGCCGAATAATGGTACTCGTGCCCCTTTATGCGCGCGTTGTTTTTTATAAACGGGCAACCTTCTTTTACGCTTACTTCCCTGTAGCCGAGCGCCGCACGCTTTCTCTGCATCCTGACAATCCAGGGAAAAACGCCAGCCATCTCAAAACCTTTACCCTCTAAATCTTTTAAACGCCTGCCGAGATAGATGAGGCCGCCGCACTCGGCGAATATCGGCATATCCTTTGACGCGCCTTTGATCTCTTCTCTCAT
>CBDVCO010000168.1:0-1933 GCA_965372515.1 uncultured bacterium
ACTAGGAACGTCTATCTATGACATTGTCGGCCATTGCCATAAGCGCCGCCCTCTCGATATTCGGCTCGAAGATATCAAGGGCCTCCTTGGCGCTCTCTATACGGGCCATTGCGCTCTCAAGCGTATATTCAATGCCCTCGTACTTCTCGATTATGCCGAATACCTTCTTAAGGTCCTCTTCTAAAAGCTCGTCGGCCTTTACGACCCTCTTTATAAGCTCCTTTTCAGCGTCGTCGGCGTCGCGAAACGCCTTGATGAGCGGCATCGTCACCTTGCCCTCCCTGAGGTCGTTGCCAATAGCCTTTCCGAGATCTTCGTCGCTCGACGTATAGTCGAGGCAGTCGTCGGTAAGCTGGTATGCTATGCCGAGATTAAGACCGTACCCGCTCATGGCCTCTATCTCCTCATTGGTCCCCTTGCCGAGCAGGGCCGAGATCCTGCAAGCGGCAGAAAGGAGCACTGCGGTCTTGTTGGTTATGACGGCGAGGTACTCCTCTTCGGTCGTCTCCGGGTCGCTGTGCCTTAAGAGCTGCATGACCTCGCCCTCGGCCATCCGGGTGGTAGCATTGGAGAGGGTCTCTAAAATAGCCTGATCCCCATCCTCTACCGCAAGCGAGAAGGACTTTGCCAGCAGGTAGTCGCCGACAAGGATGGACGCGCCGGAGCCCCATACCGAGTTTGCGCTGGCCTTTCCACGCCTGAGGTTCGCGTTATCCACGACATCGTCATGAAGGAGTGTCGCCGTGTGGATGAACTCCACAACAGCGGCGAGCGGGATGTGGCGCTCGCCCGTAGAGCCGAACATCTTCGATGAAAGGAGAAAGAGCGTCGGGCGAAAGCGCTTGCCGCCGCTATTGATTATATACTCGCCGACCTCCCTGATAAAGAAAACATCGGAGTCAAGGTAGAGATTAAAGCCCTCGTTCACCTTCTTTATATCGTCTTTAACGAGCTCTATCGCCTCTTGAATATGCATTAAATACCTTTCACGATGCTAAAAAACGCTAAATAATAGTCCCGACCATTGCATGGAGCCTTTTGATCCTCTCCTCTATAGGCGGGTGGGTGCTGAATAGCTTACGCATGCCGCCGCCCGAGAGCGGGCTTACTATAAACATATGGGCCGTTGATTCGTGAACACCCTGCATGGGCGCGCGTTTGTTAAATGTCTCGAGTTTCTTTAGCGCCTCGGCCAGATAGAGCGGGTTCCCCGATATCTTGGCACCGCCCTTATCCGCCGCGTACTCCCTTGACCTTGAGATGGCCATCTGGATTATCATTGCCGCCAAAGGCGCGAATATCATCATCGCGAGCATCACCATCGGGTTACCCCCCCTGCTGGAATTCCTGCCGCCGAAGAGAGAGGCGAAGTAGGCCATGTGCGCCAGGTAGCCGATGGCCCCGGCGATGGTCGCCGCTATGGTAGATATGAGTATGTCCCGGTTGTCGATGTGGCTAAGCTCGTGGGCGATAACCCCTGATAGCTCTTCCTTGGTCAGGAGCCGCATTATGCCCTCGGTCACGGCCACGGCCGCGTGCGATGGGTTCCTGCCCGTGGCAAAGGCGTTGGGGGTGTCGCCCGGCATCATATATACCTTTGGCATGGGAAGCTCGGCCTTCATGGCGAGGTCCTTGACTATGGCGAAGAGCTCCGGCTTGTCGGCCTGGGTTACTTCTGTTGCCTTGTACATCCTGAGTACGATCTTATCGCTAAACCAGTAGGAGCCGACATTCATCACACCGGCGAAGATAAGCGCGATAATGGCACCCTGTCTTCCGCCGAAGGCGTCCCCCATAAAAATAAGAAAGGCCGTCAGCACGGCCAGCAAAACCGTTGTCTTAAGGTAATTCATCAGAAAAATTCCTCCGTAATAAAATAAGAGAGCTAATCTCTCTTACAATAATATATGTCCTGTATCTGCGGTGTCAAGGC
>CBDVCO010000169.1:0-1868 GCA_965372515.1 uncultured bacterium
CAAGACTCTCCGCTCTATTCTATTAAGTCTTTTTATTGATGCCGAAATCTCGGGTGAATAGGCCTATTGGAAATCGTGAGTTCTCGGATTGACAAGCAGGAAGTCTCTGTTAGAATATCCATGTAGACTCACGAAAAATCCGGAGGTAAGCCCTGATGTCCCCCCTTGTAAACGGCGAGATGAAAGAGGACTGGCTCGACACTGAATCGACGGGCGGCCGGTTCGTTCGCAGCAAGAGCACCTTTCTCGAGCGCGTTAGTGCCGACGGCTCGTCAGGCTTCAAGGCCGAGGCGGGGCGCTACCACCTATATGTCTCGCTCGCCTGCCCCTGGGCGCACCGCACGCTGATCGTCAGAAAGCTAAAGGGGCTCGAAGAGGCGATCTCCGTTTCAATAGTCGATCCCCTTATGAATGATAAGGGCTGGGCCTTCAGCTCCAACCCCGGATGCATACCAGACACTGTTAACAACAAGGAATTCCTCTACGAGGTCTATCTCGAAAGCGACCCGAAATGCACAGCCGTAGTAAGCGTGCCGGTATTATGGGATAAGGAGACCGGCAAGATCGTAAACAACGAGTCCTCCGAGATCATAAGGATGCTAAACTCCGAGTTCAACGCCTTCGGCGACTCTGGTATCGACTTTTACCCCGAAGAACTCCGGGGAGAGATAGACGAGATAAACGCCCTTGTCTACGACAATGTCAACAACGGCGTCTACAAGTGCGGCTTCGCCACCACGCAGGAGGCCTACGAAGAGGCATTCGACGCGCTCTTTAAGACCCTCGACCGGCTCGATGAAAAACTCTCCGCCCGGCGCTATCTCGTTGGCGACAGGATAACCGAGGCCGACTGGCGGCTATTCACTACGCTCGTCCGCTTCGACCCTGTCTATGTGGGCCACTTCAAGTGCAACCTGCGGCGTATTGCCGATTATCCGAACCTCTCCAACTATCTCCGCGAACTATATCAGGTACCGGGCGTATCGGATACGGTCAACATGGAGCACATAAAGAACCACTACTACCGGAGCCACCCGAGCGTCAACCCGACGAGGATAGTTGCAAAGGGGCCGGCCCTTGACTTTAACGCCCCGCATGACCGCGGGAGGTTCGATCGATGAAGATAGATTACATTCGAAGCTACTTTAAACTACTCCTGCTCGCAGCAGGACTAATGATATTTATCTCGGGTTGCGCGGGAAGTTGCGCGCCGAAGCCAACACCCGGAGATCCGGATCCAAGGGTAGCCGACGAGGAGAGACCCTATAATATCTTTACGGATAATATCTTATCCTCGAAGTTCTTGTCCATTTTCTGCACCAAGAGATATTAAGGAGAGGCGATGACGATCAACGTAAATATGGACGAGTATAGAAAACAGGAGTTCTATGCGGATACGATGTTTTCAAAGAGGTGGTCCCCGAGGGCCATGAGCGGCGAGGGAATCGACTCGCGCGAGTTGATGCGTCTCTTTGAGGCGGCCAGATGGGCGCCGAGCGCCTTTAACAATCAACCGTGGCGATTTCTCTACGCCATGAGAGAGACTGAACTTTGGGACGGATTCTTCGACCTATTGGTGGACGCGAACAAGGTATGGACATCGAATGCCGCGGTGCTTATAGTCATCATAAGCAAAAAGACCTTCGATTATAACGGAAAACCAGCAAGGACGCATTCGTTCGACGCCGGCGCGGCATGGCTAAGCCTGGCGCTTCAGGGTTCTATCATGGGCCTCGTCGTCCACGGCATGCAGGGCTTTGATTATGACAGAGCAAAGGAAGAGCTGAACGTTCCCGATGGCTTTAAGGTAGAGGCAATGGCCGCCGTCGGCAGGGACGGCAAGAAGGAAGATCTCCCCGAAGAGCTTC
>CBDVCO010000170.1:0-1845 GCA_965372515.1 uncultured bacterium
CGGCCGAGAGCTCTCTCTGGTAGAGCAGTTGTAGGGCCAGTTCTCTGGCCATGCGCCTGTTCTTCATCTCGCTATATCCGAAGTACTATCCAACAGCGCGCAATACGCGCCCTGCTAGCCAACGGCTTTAATAAGGTTGGCGGTCTCAATAGCCGTGAGCGCGGCGTCGCGCCCCTTGTTGCCGCTCTTTGTGCCCGCCCGTTCTATCGCCTGTTCAAGATTGTCGGCGGTTATCACTCCAAAGGCGATGGGGGTGCCGCTCTCAAGCGAGACCCTCGCTATCCCCCTTGCCGCCTCGCCGGCCACGTAATCAAAGTGCGGCGTGGAGCCCCTGATGACCGCGCCGAGACAAATTATGGCGTCGCTCTTGCCCTTTTTTGCAATTGCGCTTGCGACCATCGGCATCTCAAAGGAACCTGGGACCCTTACGACGGTAATGTCCTTATCCTGAGCGCCGCTTCTAAGGAGCGTATCGACTGCCCCGCCCTCGAGCCTCTCGCATATGAAATCATTAAACCTCGATACTATCAGCGTAAACTTTAGACCTTTAGCACTAAGTGAACCCTCAACAGTCTTTGGCATAACACCTCCTGATAAATTTAATCCTCGTCCTCTTTCTCTTTAAAATCCAGGTTCGTAAGGATATGGCCCATCTTCTCCTTTTTTATCTTCAAATACTCCACATTCCTGTTATGCGGCTTCACCTCTATCGGAACCCTGTCGACCACCTCAAGGCCGTAGCCCTCAACACCCTTTATCTTCTTGGGGTTGTTAGTGATCAGCCGCATCTTCTTTACACCGAGATCAAGCAGTATCTGCGCCCCGATACCGTAGTCTCGAAGATCGGCCTTAAAACCGAGCACTTCGTTGGCCTCCACCGTGTCGAGCCCGTTGTCCTGAAGGTTATAGGCCTTAAGTTTATTTACAAGCCCGATACCCCTGCCCTCCTGGTGCATATAGAGGAAAATTCCCCGGCCCTCGGCCTCTATCATCTTCATCGCGCCTCTGAGTTGCTCACCGCAGTCGCAGCGCAAGGAGCCGAGCACGTCGCCTGTTAGGCACTCGGAGTGAACACGGACAAGGACCGGCTCGTCGGAATCTATCTCGCCCTTTACGAGCGCCAGGTGCTCGTGGATATCGACGTCGTTCTCATAGGCAATAGCCTTGAACTCGCCGCCGTACTTTGTCGGGATGACAGTCTCGACCATCCTCCTCACAAGGCGGTCTCTCCTTAGCCTGTACTCTATTATATCGGCGATCGATACTATCTTGATATCATGCTCTTTGGCGAACTTTTCAAGGTCGGGCATCCTGGCCATTGAGCCGTCTTCGTTCATTATCTCGCATATCACGCCCGCGCTCTTCAGGCCCGCGAGCCGGGAGAGATCGACCGAACCCTCGGTTTGACCCGCCCTGACTAATACCCCTCCGTCACGGGCCCTTAGAGGAAAGATGTGGCCGGGCCTTACCAGGTCCTCGGGCTTCGCGTCCTCGGCCAGAGCAGTCTTAATCGTAACGGCTCTGTCTGAGGCCGAAATACCTGTAGTAACGCCATTTCTCGCGTCGATAGAAACGGTAAAGGCCGTACGGTATAGCGACGTATTATCCGTGACCATGGGGTCGAGCCCGAGCTGGTCGGAATAGGCCTCCGTGAGCGTCAGGCAAATAAGCCCGCGCGCGTGGCGTGCCATGAAATTGATCGCTTCAGGCGTGACGAGCTCGGCGGCCATACATACATCGCCCTCGTTCTCGCGGTCCTCGTCGTCGACAAGGATGACCATCTTGCCCGCGCGAATATCATCGAGTGCCGCCTCTATCCTTTTAATAGACATATTAAAGTCTCAC
>CBDVCO010000171.1:0-1807 GCA_965372515.1 uncultured bacterium
AAAACCGTTTGACTTTGTGCTCTCGTCTCTCGCCATACATCATCTTACGATGAAGGATAAGGCCGCGCTATTCGATTATATCTACGGACTTCTCAGTCCCGGCGGGGCCTTCATAAATATCGACGTGGTGCTCGGGCCGACCGACACGGTTGACGACTGGTATCTGGCCGACTGGTGCGACTGGCTAAAGGAGAGGGGTGTTAATGTCGATGCTGAGGGAACGGAAGATACCTTTGTCAAACCGAAGCGTTGCAAGGACATACCCGGCAACAAGCCCGACACTCTAGCCGACCAGATAGAGGCGCTCAAGCGATCGGGCTTTAAAGAGGTGGACTGCTTTTATAAGTTCGGCACATTCACGGCATTCGGCGGACGAAAGTTACTCTAGGCGCACTCTCTCTTATTCTACATCCTCTTGATCCTTCTGCCACCACCCGTATATGGAGCGTGCCGTAAACTCATACCCCGCGCTCTTCATATGTTCGTCATAATTCCAGAAGAGACGCTCCCCTTTGGCCTCTTTCTCTCTAAAGAGCGGCGTCAGGTCGAGGAAGGGAATCTGTAGCCATCTAGTACTCATCCTGAGTGAAAGCGCATGCCTCTGAAATTCATTTCCCATTAACGAGGTCGGCTCTTTATTAATATTAAAGTCCTTCTGATATCTCAGATACGCGTCTGAGACCTGGCTCCTTGAAGGAAGGTAGACCACATGGAGCTTCGTTGAGAATCGCTCGGCAAAAACTTTAAGCGACTTTAACTGGGCCGTAATCTCAATCGGTTTTCTTAAGTTTTCATTGAAATAATAATACTCATGGGCGCTATAGGGATTAAAACGCCCTTTCTTCATGGCGGCGGCTATCTTCTTGTCTATAAACCCTTCATAGTACTCTGCGTTCTTTGCCTTTGACCATGGGTTGGACGGATCAGGCACAGGGGCTATAAATGGAAAAGGATCGGCCGTCCATGAGCGTGGAACCGTCTTATCCGCCAGCATATTTTTAATGACATAATAAGAGCGTGGCAGCCACCCGCTGGAAAAAAGAGGCTCTACCGGTTCTCTAAGGCTGAACGGGTCGGAGGGGAAATCGTTCGCGTATAGGACCAGAATGAGATGATCCGGTCTAAAGAGCGCTATCGCGTCGCTCATCAATTTAAAGTAGCTTGGGACTCCGACCCCTGAGACTCCAAAATTCATGGCCTCAAGCCCCGGTCCACTCTCCCTGGCGATCCTTTCAAATACTCCCGGGATAGTTTCGTCATCTTTGGCCATGAAGCCTTCGACAAAGCTATCCCCTATAAAGAGGACCCTTGGTTTATCGCCCCAGCCTTTAACATAAAAATCGCGATCACGAAAACCGTAGAGGTTCAATGTACACTTAGACTCGTATCCATCCGGATCAGAGGCCCATGTAAAAGAGGCGTTTGAGAGATACTTCAGGTCCTTCATCGCCGAAGTGATCGAGGTCTTGGAATAGTCTATCCTGTTAAAGTTTAATATCTCCGGCAGGGGAAAGATCAGGCGCAGAAGGAGTTCCTGGATTATCAAGAAAAACAGGATCGGGACAAAGACGAAGATAAGCCTCTTATCTTTTCTCTGCTCGGACGGCTTAGACATTACAAGAACTCCTTGTAAAGATTTAGGCCCGTAGGTACTATGACCGCCGGTCCGCTAGCGCCACTCAAGAGGCGCCACAACACCGCCGCAAGAAGAACCCGCCCCGGCGGTACAACCGTAGCAGTGCTCTCCGATGACTATCTCTCTGGTGGCGAGCTTTTTTATATCATAGTTGTCAATATGATCCGGCGC
>CBDVCO010000172.1:0-1739 GCA_965372515.1 uncultured bacterium
TGATCAGTGTGCTCATTGAGGCGCTAAAGCCTTATCATAAGGGCATTGAGATCGTCATCGGCCCCGGTGTAAAGACGGGAATGAAGATACTCACCGACGACCCGAGGGAGGTTGGGGCGGACAGAATTGTGAACGCTGTTGCGGCCTATGATAGGTTTAAGGACGAGGTTATCGTAGTGGACTTCGGTACGGCGGTAACCTTTGATCATATAACCAAAGGCGGGGAGTACAGCGGAGGGGCGATAGCTCCCGGGGTAACCATCTCCATGGACGCGCTCTTTCAAAGGGCGGCGAGGTTACCGAGGGTCGAGTTCGCAAGGCCGGAGCGTCTGGTAGGAAAGTCCACCATAGAGAGTCTCAAGTCGGGCCTCTTTTACGGCTATGTAGGTATGGTCGAGGGCATAGTGGGCAAGATGAAGGAAGAGACAGGACCTGAGGCAAAGGTCATAGCTACAGGGGGGGTCGCCCGTCTTCTGGGCGAAGATTGTCCTTCAATAGACGAGGTAGACGAGTTCCTCACACTTGAAGGTCTTAAACTCATATACGGGATTAACTGTTAATGGATGAAACGGGACCAAAGATAGATTTTATAAAGGGTAAGGCACTTTTTAAAGAGGGTAAGTTGAGCGATGCGTGCAAGTGCTTCTATAAGGCCTACACGGCAGATCGGGATAACCCGGAGTACCTCTCCTATTACGGCGTGAGCGTGGCGCTTGGCAAGGGGGAGATAAAGCTTGGGCTGGAGCTTTGCACCAGGGCCATAAAGATGGAGTTCTACAGGCCGGAGTTCTACGTGAACCTGGCAAAGGTCTACGATGCCTCCGGTAATAAGAAGGGGGCCATAACCGCCCTTACAAAGGGCGCGAAGTACGAAACCAAGGGCGAAGATATTCATGATATGCTCGTTGATCTCGGTTTCAGGAAGAGGCCCATACTACCATTCCTCAGGAGGGCGAACTTTATCAATAAGTCGCTTGGAATATTCTTTAGGGTTACACTGCCTCGCCTTTTTAGGAGGAAAGGGCCCAAGACTTAAACACGCGCTCTTTTAACGCGCTTGCCTTAATCCTGCGGCCTTCTGAACGGTTTGAGATAAATCCTCATTATCATTAATCCATATCCGGTTTGATCTTCTTACTATTCTTCTCATTATGGACGGAGAATATAGAATCCAAAGATGAAACTTAAGAAATCGCTCTTCAAGTATGTCTTTCCAGAGGCCACGGTTGAAGCAAGGCTTGCCCTGATTCGCTTCGAGGTAGAGCTCCCGCCGGAAGACCTGGTTACGGCCATCTTTGTATTAACCCATGATAGCGAACTTGAGGTCTCCCAGGCGGCTCGTGATGGTTTTCGCGCCATTTCTGAAGATATTATGATAGAGGCGCTTACCGAAGAGCTTCCGCCCGAGGTGATAAGCTATGTTGGCGAAAAATTTCCGTTTAGCGAAAAGATGGTAGAGATGATAGCGATAAATGATGAGATCAACGATGAAACGATCGAGGCGATCGCCGGAGCTTGCACGTATGACGGAATCGAGCTCTTTCTTGGCAACGAAAAGATACTTGGAAGACCCAATCTATACAAGGCGCTTAGGGGCAACCTGAATGCCACAAGCGATCTGATCATCAGGGCGGAGGAGCATCTCGTTGCCATGGAGTTAGGTGGCGAGGAGTATGAGTACCAGGCGGAAGACGATATGTCCGGGGACGATTTGTTAGAAGCCTTGATGGGAGAGAGCG